>NZ_BAABIL010000570.1:0-2073 GCF_039542765.1 Kineococcus glutinatus | reverse complement strand
CGCGGTCGCGGCGGGCCCACGCCGCGCCGGCGCGCACCCCCAGCCAGCCCGTGCGCCGCACCAGCCGCCAGTACGGCAGCGGCCGCGGGACGGCGGCCCCGCGCCCCTGCCAGCTGCGCCGCAGCTCGAACGTCGACCTGCCGTACCGGTAGTGCTGCTCGACCAGCTCCACGACCGAGGTGCGCGGCAGCCAGTCCATGAGCACCTCCTCCACGGTCGCCAGCCGCCGGTCGGGACGGCTGAGCACCCGCCAGCACAGGTCGGCGTCCCCACCGCTGCGCACGTCGCGGAAACCACCCACCGCGGTGAAGTCGCTGCGGCGCACCGCGAGGTTGCACGTCGGCAGGTAGGGCATGAAGTGGTTCGCGGCCACGTAGTTCCGCAGCCGCGCGAACTGCTGCAGCTCCGAGGCCGCCGCCGCCAGCGAGGGCCCGCCGCACACCCGCACGTCCGAGCCGCCCAGGGCCACCGCGGGGTCCTCGAACAGCCCCAGCAGGGCCCGCGCCCAGCCCGGGTGCGGGCGGCTGCGCGCGTCGAGGAACAGCAGCACGTCGACGTCGAGCGCCCCGGCGGCGAGGTTGCGGGCCGCGTACGGCCCGCGGCCGCCGCTGCGCAGCACCGTCGTCCCGGCCGGCGCCGTGCCCGGCGGCAGCACCAGCGAACCGTCGGGCGAGTCGTCCACGACGACGACCCGCAGCTCCCCGGCGGTCTGCGCCGCCAGCGCCCGCAGGCACCCGGTCAGCAGCTGCCCGTGGCCCCGGACGGGGACGACGGCCGCGGCCGCCGGCGTCACCGGTCCCTCCCCGCGGCCTCGCGCCCCGCCGACCACCGGGTCGCCACGTCCAGCAGGCGCGTGCGGCCGAAGGGGCGGGCGGGCGTCACGAACGGGTCCCTCGCCCGCGGGCGCCCCCAGTCCAGCAGCGCATCGCGCAGGCCGTAGGGGGGCAGCGGCCGCAGGTGCGCCAGCGCCAGGACCTCCCGGCGCAGCCGCCCGGAGTAGGCCCGCGCCCCCGCCGCGCGCCGGTGGCCGCCGTCGACGACGAGGCGCGGGTCCACGACGAGGTGGCCGCCGTCGGCCAGCGCCCGCCACGTCCACTCGATGTCCTCCGACGCCGGCAGGGTCTCGTCGAACCGGTGCCGCCGCCACACCCCGGCGTCCAGCGCCGCGGCGGTGTTCGACAGCCCCCAGTGCTGCCGGGCGCCGACGTAGGCGTGGTCGGCCGCGAACGGGCCGGTGAGCGGGGTGCCGTCGCCGTCGTGGGTCTGACCGCACGCCGCCACCGCGCCGGCCGCCACGTGGCCCACCGCGATCTCCAGCCACCGCTCGTGGGGCAGGAGGCAGTGGGAGGACAGCGGCACCAGCACGGGGGTCGTGGCGGCGGCCGCGGCGAGGTTCAGCGCCCCGCCGTAGGTGAAGGAACCGCGCGGCATCGTCACGACCCGCTCCACCCGGCCGCGGAGGAGGTCGAGGGTGGCGTCGGTGGAGCCGGAGTCCACGACGACGACCTCGGCGGGCAGCGTCTGGGCGCGCACGGAGTCCAGCACCGCCGCGACGGTGGCCGCGGAGTCGAACGTGCGCAGCAGGACGCTGGCGCGTGGTGGCTGGTCCCGCCCCGGCAGCGTGGCCGTCACGTCGTCCTCCGGGAACGGATCAGGGGATCACCGGCTCCAGCGCGAGCGCGGCTCGCGATGATCCGCCGACGACACGCCGTGTACGGGACACATTACCCACAGCTCCGCGTCGTGGCTGTTCCCGGCGCTCATGGTTACTCTTCGCGACATGGTCTTCACTCAACCCGAGAGCGGGCCCGCGGTGGACAGCGCGCAGCCGGATCGTCCCGGGGCGTGGCCGGGCCCCGTGGCCTACCTCGTGAGCGAGTACCCGGCGACCTCCCACACCTTCATCGAGACCGAGGTGGAGGCGCTGCGCGCCCGCGGCGTGGAGGTGCACACGTTCACGGTGCGCCCCAGCCCCCCGCAGCGGCACCGCTCCGAGCGCAGCCGGCGCGAGGCCCGCCGGACCACGGCCCTGCTCGCCGGCGGTCCCCTGCGCACCGCCTCGGCGGCCGCGGC
>NZ_BAABIL010000569.1:0-3374 GCF_039542765.1 Kineococcus glutinatus | reverse complement strand
CACTGACTACTGCGGCATGATCAAGTCACCCACCTGTCCGGGAAACCGGGTCAAGCTCCCCCACGGTGTGCAGGGCGCTGAGGCGTACCTGGACGACCTCGACCTGAGGTGTCGCCTCCGTCGTGGGCAGGTCGATGCTCGCCAGCTCTGCCAGGTCGACGTTCTTCAAACGCGCGAAGACGTCCCGGAAGGGCACCAGAACCTCGTCGTAGAGCTGCTGCCGGCGCTGCTCCTGAGCGGTGCGCTCACGGTCCGCACGGCTGACCAGGGCCGCGTGGCGGTCCTCGAGCTCCTCGACCTGCGCGCGGTTGGCCCGGGCGAGCCGCGCCGCCTCGACCAGCGCGATGACCACACGACCTCCCACGTCCGGTGCACCCGTACCGGGTGTGCCCGCGTCGGGTGTGCCCACCGCGCAGCGGGTCGGACGGAGCACGTCCCAGCATGCCCCCATCGGCTCGCCTGCTGCCACCGCTGCACCGCAGAGCGCGCTGCACGGCCCTGTGGGCGGGCCGGACCGTGTCGCCGGACGGCATCTGCTGGCCTGCATCTGCCGAGCTGCATCGTGGAGCGGACGTCGGTGAGACTGGTGAGGTGAGCGATGCCGAGCAGACCTCCGCGCCGGTCCCGGCACCGGCGATGCAGCTGAGCCGGGGCGCCAACGTGACTTTGCCGGAGAAGGCCTCCCGACTCCACGTCGTCCTGAGCTGGGACGACGGGGGCGGCGAGGCTGACGTTGACGCCTCGGCGTTGCTGCTGTCGGCCGCGCGGCGAGTCCGGTCCGATGCGGATTTCGTCTTCTACAACCAGCCCGCCTCGCCGGAGGGGACGGTGCGTCACCTGGGTCGCTCCGTCACGGACGCGGGAGTCGAGGAACGCCTGGCGCTCGACCTCGACGACGTCCCCGACGAGGTGGAGATCATCGCCCTTGCTGCCAGCATCGGTGAGGGCACCTTCGGGCAGCTGGCAGCTCTGCGGCTGCTCCTGCTCGATGCCTCCGGCAACCCGTGCGCATGCTTCGACATCGACGACGCCAGCTCCGAGACCGCCTTCGTCTTCGGCGAGGTGTACCGCCGCGACGCGTCGTGGAAGCTGCGTGCGGTCGGGCAGGGCTACGACACCGGCCTCGAAGGATTGGCCACCGACTTCGGCGTCAGCATCGACGACACCTCAGGAGCCGACGACGTCGCAAATGCGGTCCCGGGGGATGTTCCTAAGGCCGCACCAGGCGGGGAAGGCGATCCGCTGATTGCGCCTGACACAACCTCAGAACCGACCGCGCAGGGGAGATCCGCGTACACCGTCAACGCTGAGGACCTGCACGACGGTGAGTCCGACGTGAGCATCTCGCCCGCCGAGGGGGCCACAGGAGGTGAGGAGCTCATCGCGGTGGTGGAGGCCGCGCCGGAGGACGTCCCGCCAACGGCGAGCCTCGCAGAAGAGGCGCCGGCCGTTGCGGGAGTGGCTCCAGGACCAACCGTGGACTCGGCGGCTGCACCCAGGTCGACGCGCGGGGTGCGCACCCGCAAAGCCAAGCCGGTCCGGGCTGCGGTACCCGTGCTGCGCCTGGGGGAGGAGGGCTGGCAGCCGGCACGGCTGTTCTCCATCTCCGGGGTCGGCAGCGCGGTGGAACAGGAGAAGCGCGCCACCTCCGCACTGCTGGCCACGATGATGGCCGTGAAGGCCTTCGCCCGCGGCATCACCACCCACGCCTCCGCACCCGCGGGCGCCGTGGAGACCTACCTCGAGGTTCCGTTCAAGCTCGGTGAGAGCACCGTCTTCCCCGACGGCCTCATCCGCGTCGCCCGCGGCGGCAAGGTCTGGACGGCCCTTCTCGAGGTGAAGACCAGCGACGGGCAACTGCGCAAGGACCAGGTCGAGAACTACCTCGACGTCGCCCGCGACCAGGGCTTCGACGCCGTCATCACCTTGTCCAACGAAATCTCCCCCGGCGCAGGCGAGCACCCCGTGGCCGTGGACAAGCGCAAGCTGCGCAAGGTCGCCCTCTTCCACCTGTCCTGGGCCGAAGTGCTCCACGAGGCGCAGATGACCCTCACCCACCGCGGCGTCAGCGACCCCTTGCAGGCCTGGCTGCTGCATGAGTTCATCCGGTACCTCAGCCACCCCCGCTCGGGTGCCTCCGGCTTCGAGGACATGGGCACCGCCTGGGTCGGCATCCGCGAAGCCGTCGCCGCCGGCACGCTGCGCCCTGCGGACCGCGCCATCCCCACCCTGGCCGAGTCCTGGAACCGCCTCGTCCGCTCCCTATGCCTGCGCTTGACCGCCGAGCTCGGCGTCCCAGTCGCCCAGGTCCTGCCCCGCAAGATCGCCAGCGACCCCGCCGCGCGGGCGCAGATCGTCGCCAAGCAGCTGGTCGAGACCGGTGCGATGGAAGCCACCCTCCGCATCCCCGGTGCCGCCGGGCTCCTCACCGTCGTCGCCGACCTGCGTACCACCACCGTCCGCACCTGCGTCCGAGTCTCCGCGCCGCGCGAAGGGGGAGCACAGCGGCGCATCACCTGGCTGCTGCGCCAGCTCAGGGACGCTCCCGACGACCTGCTCGTCGACGTCACCTTCACCGGCCGCCAGGACACCACCTGCGAACGACTGCGCGACGTGCGCGAGGACCCCGCGGCCCTCCTCCCCGACCGTGGCGTCGACGTGGCTGCCTTCACCCTCACCCGCACTGCCGCCATGGGCACCAAGCGCTCCGGGGTCAAAGGGGCCTTCATCCCCTCTGTTACCGACGCCGTCGAAGGCTTCTACACCGCCGTCGTGCAACCGCTGCGCGCCTGGGTCCCACCAGCTCCGAAGCTGCCCGATGACATGACAACCTCCGCTGCTGAGGTCCTGGACGACCTGGCGGACGGCGCCGAGGCCGCAGCGCCGGACGCGTCGGAGCCGCCGATCTGATCGGGCAGCCAGCGCTCGAGCGTCGCGGCAGACGTGCGGGACCTGGTGCGCATCGATCGCGGATCTTGGCGTCCCGTTTCGCGGTGACGAGCGATGAGCTGCGCATGTCGATGTGGTCACCGGCCTGGCATGTCGCAGAGACCGAGCGGCGGCGCAGCGACGTCGTTGTCGGCATCGCCGACGCCGAGCTGCACGTTTTCGGCGCGTTGCGGGCGTACGACCTGCCCGGGCTCGGACCCAGAGCCGACAGCCCGAACGCGGGCGGCACCGGTCACGCGTCTGACGACCACTGCGGCTGCACTACTTGGGGAGGCGCTGCAGCGCCTCGTGGAGTAAAGCGCGACGGGGCCAAGGTGCTGCGCCTTCCGTGCCCGAACGGGCAAGCAGGAGCGCCACGGACGCTCAAGTCGCAGGTCAGAGCGGTAGGCCCCGTGGGACTCGAACCCACAACCCGCGGATTAAAA
>NZ_BAABIL010000568.1:0-2465 GCF_039542765.1 Kineococcus glutinatus | reverse complement strand
CGGGCGGGCCCGGTGCGCCCGCTCGGCACGACCCCGCCCCGCGGCGTCCCTAGGATCGGGCGAGCGCACCCCGCGCCCGACGACGAGAGGACCCCACCCGTGCTCCGCACCCACGAGGCCGGCACCCTGCGTGCCGAGGCCGCCGGCACCACCGTCACCCTCACCGGGTGGGTGGCGCGCCGCCGAGACCACGGCGGTGTGGCCTTCCTCGACCTGCGCGACGCCTCGGGCCTCGTGCAGGTCGTCGTGCGCGACGAGGTGCTCGAGCGCAGCGGCGCCCACGAGCTGCGCAACGAGTACTGCATCCGCGTCACCGGCGCCGTCGGCGTCCGACCGGCCGGCAACGAGAACGCCACCATCCCCACCGGGGCCGTCGAGGTCGTCGCCGACGACCTGGAGGTGCTCAGCCCCGCCGCTGCGCTGCCCTTCCAGGTCGACGAGCACGTGCAGGTGGGGGAGGAGGCGCGGCTGCGCTACCGCTACCTCGACCTGCGCCGCCCCGCCCCCGCCGCCGCGATCCGGCTGCGCAGCGAGGTCAACCGCGCCGCCCGCGAGGTCCTGCAGCGGCACCGCTTCGTCGAGGTCGAGACCCCGACGCTGACGCGCTCCACGCCCGAGGGCGCCCGCGACTTCCTCGTGCCCGCCCGCCTGCAGCCCGGCTCCTGGTACGCGCTGCCGCAGAGCCCGCAGCTGTTCAAGCAGCTGCTCATGGTCGGCGGGCTGGAGCGGTACTACCAGCTCGCCCGCTGCTACCGCGACGAGGACTTCCGCGCCGACCGGCAGCCGGAGTTCACACAGCTCGACGTGGAGATGAGCTTCGTCGAGCAGGACGACGTCATCGCCCTCGCCGAGGAGGTCCTCGTCGCGCTGTGGCGGCTGGTCGGCCACGAGATCCCCACCCCGATCCCGCGGATCACCTACGCCGAGGCGATGGCCCGCTACGGCTCCGACAAGCCCGACCTGCGCTTCGGCGTGGAGCTGGTGGAGTGCACGGAGTTCTTCTCGGACACCACTTTCCGCGTCTTCCAGGCCCCCTACGTCGGTGCCGTGGTCATGCCCGGCGGCGCGTCGCAGCCGCGCAAGCAGCTCGACGCCTGGCAGGAGTGGGCCCGCTCCCGCGGCGCCCGCGGCCTGGCCTACGTCCTGGTGCAGGAGGACGGCGAGCTCGGCGGGCCGGTGGCCAAGAACCTCAGCGACGCCGAGCGCGCCGGGATCGCCGCGCACACCGGTGCCGAGCCGGGGGACTGCATCTTCTTCGCCGCCGGCCCGCCCCGGGCGCAGCGCGCGCTGCTCGGCGCCGCCCGCCAGGAGATCGCCCGCCGCTGCGGCCTCGTCGACGCCTCCGCCTGGGCGTTCACGTGGGTCGTCGACGCCCCGCTGTTCGAGCCGGCCGACGAGACCGACGACGTCGCGGTGGGCGCGGGGGCGTGGACGGCGGTGCACCACGCCTTCACCGCGCCCAAGGACGAGCACCTGGGCACCTTCGACACCGACCCCGGCGGCGCGCTGTCCAACGCCTACGACATCGTCTGCAACGGCAACGAGATCGGCGGCGGCTCCATCCGCATCCACCGCCGCGACGTGCAGGAGCGGGTGTTCGCCGTCATGGGCCTGGACCCCGCGCAGGCGCAGGAGAAGTTCGGCTGGCTGCTGGAGGCCTTCTCCTTCGGCGCGCCCCCGCACGGCGGCATCGCCTTCGGCTGGGACCGGGTCACGGCGCTGCTCGCCGGGGCGGACTCCATCCGGGAGGTCATCGCCTTCCCCAAGTCCGGTGGCGGCTTCGACCCGCTGACCGGGGCACCCGCTCCGATCACGACCGCCCAGCGCAAGGAGGCGGGCGTCGACGCCGAGCCCGCGCCCGCGCCCGCGGGGTGAGGCGGGGCGGTGAGGCGCCCGTGAGGCGGCCGCCGGCGCTGCTGGCCCCGCTGCTGGCGGTGCCCGCCCTCGTCCTGGTCCTGCTCGTGGCGGCGGGATGGGCGCCGCTGGCGGCCGTCGACCTCGCCGGCTCCGACGCGGTGCGCTCGCTCGCCGGGCGCCACCCGCAGCTGGGGACGGCCGGTCGGCTCGTGGAGGCGTGGACGCAGCCGTGGGTGTGGTGGGTGGCCACCGCGGTCGCCGCCGTGGTGGCGCTGGCGCGCGGGGCGCGCCGGGCCGTGCTCGTCGTCGTGGTGGCCGTCGCCTGCGCCGGTGTGGCCTCCCCGCTGCTCAAGGCCCTGCTGGGCCGGGCGCGCCCGGCCCTCGACCCGCTGCTGACGACGGCCTCGGGTGGCTCGTGGCCGTCCGGTCACGTGCTGGCGGCCACGACGGTCACCGGCTGCGCGCTGGTCGCCCTCGGGCCCCGGCTGCGGGCCGGGTGGCGCCGGGCGGCGGGGGCGGCGGGGGCGGCGGGGGTGCGGGTCGTCGTGGACGACCGGCTGCTGGTGGGGGCGGACTGGCCCAGCGACGTCGTCGGCTCGGCCAGCCTG
>NZ_BAABIL010000567.1:0-6695 GCF_039542765.1 Kineococcus glutinatus | reverse complement strand
GCCACCACCACGACCCCCGCGCCGGCCACCTGCCACGGCGAGACCCCGGGCGCCGCCCCGCCGAGGGAGTCGCGCAGGATCAGCCCCGCCGCCAGCGCCCACCCGATCGCGCAGAGCACCACCCCGCGCCGCCCGAGCCAGCGCTGCCGCGCCCGCGCCGGGGCCAGCGCCTCCGCCACGGCGATCGGCGCGGCGATGCTCCAGACCACGTGCCCGGCCACGAAGTTCAGGGCGTCGGCGGCGCTCACCCCCAGCGGTGCCAGCAGCGTCGCGGCCCTGTTCTGCTCCCAGCCCTCGTAGTCCTGGTAGTCCACGCTGAACAGCGACCGGTCCACCACGCCGGCCTGCAGCACGCCGAAGGCCGCCGCCAGCAGCAGCACCGAGGGCCAGCCGCGCCCCGTGGCGCGGGCGACCTCGCGGACCAGCAGCGCCGGCGCGCCGTAGAGCGGGACGAACACCACCAGGCCGGCGAGCAGCTGCACCGGGTCGCCCGTGGTCTCGGCGTAGGCGGACAGGTACTCCGCGCTCACCGGGGCCAGCACGGCCAGCACCGCCACCTGCCACCGGGTGCCCTTCCCATGGCCCGGGCGGGCCGGGCGCTGCAGCAGCCGCAGCGCGCAGGCCGCCAGCGCCACCGCCGAGCCCACCAGCACCACGACGCGACCGGGCGTCACCACGTCCGGCCCCGCGCCCGGTCCCGCACCGGCCGCGACGGCCTGCAGCGCGTTGAGCAGCGTGAACGCCGCGACGGGCGCGGCCACCGCGGCCGTCCAGCCCCGCCGCACCAGCGCGGTGAGGACCGCCGCCAGCGGGAGCAGCACCGCTCCCGGCGGGACCCGGTCCGGTCCGCCCGCGCCGCCGACCAGCAGCAGCGCCCACACCCCCGCGGCCGCCACGAGCAGCGCGGCCGGCAGCACGGCCGCCGGCATCCGTGGGCGGGTGTGGAGGGGGGTGCTCGCGGCCTCAGGTGTGCGCGTCATCCGGGTCCTCCTGCGGACCGGGCCCGCGGTACCGCAGCACGCGGGCCACCAGCAGCTTCACGGTCGCGACGTCCGCGGCGCGGTCGCGCCCGGGTTCGGGGTAGCCGCGGCCGTAGAAGGACTCCACGAGCGTGAGCACCCAGCGCGCGGCCTCCTCCGCCGCCATCCCCGGGTCGGCGGTGCCGGCCTCGACCATGCGCCGCACCAGCGCGCCGATCCCGCGCACCATCCGGGCGTCGCCCTCGGCGACGAGGCGGGCCGTCACGGGGTCCCGGTGGGACTGGGCGACCATCTCCACCAGCAGGCCCGCGACGACGGGGTGCGCGGTGTCGGCCGCCACCCGGTCGATGACGACGGTGAGCGCGTGCCAGGGGTCCGGGTCGGCCGCCGCCGCCGCGAAGTGGTGGTCCCACTCGTCGCGGTCGAGCTCGAAGATGCCGTGGAAGACCTCCTGCTTGGAGGCGAAGTAGTGGAAGAGGTTGCCGGTGCTGATGCCGGCGGCCCGGCAGATGTCAGCGGTCGACGTCGCCGCCAGGCCCTTCTCGGCGAACAGCGCCACCGCCGCCTCGACGATGCGCATCCGCCGCTGCCGGTGCTTCTCGGGGTCGATCGTGCGCATCGGGGGGTGTGTCCTCGTCGTGGTGGGGCGCGGCGGGTGCCGTGCCGGGCGGGGTGCCGGGGGGCGTGGAGGTGCTGGGGGGCGTGGAGGTGCTGGGGGGCGTGGAGGTGCCGGGGGGCGTGGAGGTGCCGGGGGGCGGGGCGTGGCGGCGCCGGCGCACCTCGCCGACCGCGATGCCCACGGCGATGAGGACGGGCACCCAGAACTTGGCGGTGGCCAGCACCGCGAGCAGCCACGGCGGGGCGCTGACGTCGGGCCAGGGGATCTCGGGCAGGTCGACGTCGGGCCAGGGGATCTGCGGCAGGTCGACGTCGGGCCACGGGACGTCGGGCCAGGGGATCCGGGGCAGGTCGACGTCGGGTACCCGCTCGCGGACCCACCGCACCAGGGGTTGCAGGAGCTGGCCCACGAACACCGTCAGGCCCAGTGCCCCGAGGAGGACCTTGGCGACGGCGGCGAGGACGTGGCGCGAGGCGTACAGGCGCGGGTGCCGGCGGCCGAAGGCGAGCCGCCGGGCCGCGAGCGTCCCCGGTGGTGGCGCGAACTCGTAGCGCTCGACCCGTGCGAGCCGGGCGGCGGCCGGGGGCAGCTCCGCGAGGGCCTCGCGGCCGCCGGGCAGGCCGCCCGCCGGCGGGACGAGGAGGGCGGCGTGCGCGATCCGGCCCGACCACCCGAGCCGGACGTGCACGAGCGGTGCCTGCGCCCCGGTGCCCGGTGCGGGACCCGCGCCCGGCGGTACGTCGAGCAGGACCTTCTCCGTGCCCGACCCGGCGGCGACCCGCTGCCCGTCGCGCAGCAGCACCACCTCGGTGCGCCAGGTCCCGCGCTCCGCGCGCAGCTCCAGGGGGACCTCGCCCCAGCGCAGGCGGTGGGGGGCGGCGGTGCGGCTCGTCGCGGCCATGTCCCCAGCGTCAAACCGAGCGCTCGGTCTGTCAATAGGGCGGGTGCGCTGCTTCAGCCCGGCACCGGACCTGTCGAGACCACACCCGCGCCGGCGCCGCTCCGGTGCGCCACCGGGAACACCGAGCCGAGAGCACCTGGGGTCGTCGTGGGCAAGCGTCAGGAAGCAGTCACGCACAGTCCGTCCAGGGGTCACCTGCCGGACGAGCTGCCCCGGCAGCGTGACGTCGTGACCAGTGCGACCCCGTCAGGGCCCGCGTCCGTCCCCTCCTCCGCGCGCTCGCGCGCCGCAGCCGGCCTCACCCCGGTCGCCTCCCCGCTCGTCATCGCCCACCGCGGCTACTCCGCCGTGGCCCCCGAGAACACCCTCGCCGCCTTCGAGGCCGCGCTGCGCTGCGGCGCCGACATGGTCGAGACGGACGTGCACCCCGCCGCCGACGGCTCCGTGGTGCTCATGCACGACGCCGACGTCGACGCCACCACCGGCGGCCACGGCCGCATCGCGGACCTCGACGCCGGCGCCCTGGCCGCCCTCGACGCCGGCGCCTGGTTCTCCCCGGCCTTCGGCGGCCAGCGCGTCCCGCTGCTCGCCGACCTGCTCGACCTGCTCGCCGAGCACCCCGGTGCCCAGCTGCTGCTGGAGCTGAAGCAGGAGTGGACCCCCGCGCAGGTGCGCACCGCGATCGACGTCGTCCGCCGCGCCGCGGCCGTCGACCAGGTCGTCGTGCAGAGCTTCGAGATGTCCACCCTGGCCCACGTGCGCGACGTCGCCCCGGAGGTGCGCCGCGCCGCCCTGCTGGACGCACCCGCCACCGACGCCCTCGCGCAGGGGCGCGCGCTGCGCCGCGACCTGGGCGTGCTGGCGTGCAACCCGGGCGTCGCCTCCCTGGTGGCCCGGCCCGCCGCCGTCGACGAGCTCCACGAGGCCGGCCTGGAGGTCTGGCCGTGGACGGTCGACGCCCCCGCGCTGTGGCGCTTCCTGCTCGCCGCCGAGGTCGACGGCGTCATCACCAACCGGCCCGACGGGCTGCGCGGCTGGCTGCAGGCCCGCGAGGAGGTCTACCCCGAGCCCGCCGACCTGCTGCTCACCGCGCTCGGTCAGGGCTCGCGCGCCCGCGCCACCACCGACGTCCAGCTCGCCCGGGCCGCCACCCGCTGAGGGCGCCCACCCCCTCGGGCGCCCTTCTCCGGGTTCGGGCGCCCGGGAGGCGTGCTCCGGGCGCCCGAACCCGGAGAAGGGTGCCCGGGGGGTGGAGCCGTCAGTCCGGCAGCACCCCGTCGGCGTCCGGCACGCCCCGGTCCAGGTCGTCGGCGTCCACGATGCGGTAGGCGTACCCCTGCTCGGCGAGGAACCGCTGCCGGTGCGCGGCGAAGTCCTGGTCCTTGGTGTCCCTGGCCACCACCGTGTAGAAGCGCGCCGCCCCGCCGTCGCCCTTGGGGCGCAGCACCCGCCCCAGCCGCTGCGCCTCCTCCTGCCGCGAGCCGAACGACCCCGACACCTGGATGGCCACCTTCGCCTCGGGCAGGTCGATGGAGAAGTTCGCGACCTTGCTGACCACCAGCGTGGAGACCTCCCCGTGCCGGAAGGCGTCGAACAGCCGCTGCCGCTCCCGCACCGTCGTCTCGCCCTTGATGACGGGGGCGCCCAGCCGCTCGGCGAGCTCGTCGAGCTGGTCGATGTACTGCCCGATCACGAGCAGCGGCTCACCGCGGTGCTGCGCGACGAGCTTCTCCACCACCCGCGTCTTCTCCGCCGACGTCGCGCACAACCGGTAGCGGTCCTCGTCGTCGGCGGTGGCGTAGAGCAGCCGCTCCGCCTCCGGCAGCGTCACCCGCACCTCGACGCAGTCGGCCGGCGCGATGTAGCCCTGCGCCTCGATGTCCTTCCACGGCGCGTCGTAGCGCTTGGGGCCGATCAGGGAGAACACGTCGCCCTCGCGGCCGTCCTCGCGCACCAGCGTCGCCGTCAGCCCCAGGCGGCGGCGCGCCTGCAGGTCCGCGGTCATCCGGAAGATCGGCGCCGGCAGCAGGTGCACCTCGTCGTAGACGATGAGGCCCCAGTCGCGGGCGTCGAACAGCTCCAGGTGCGGGTAGACGCCCTTCCGCTTCGTCGTCACCACCTGGTAGGTGGCGATCGTGACGGGGCGGATCTCCTTGCGGGCGCCGGAGTACTCGCCGATCTCGTCCTCGGTCAAGGTGGTGCGCCGCAGCAGCTCGTCGCGCCACTGCCGCGCCGAGACCGTGTTCGTCACCAGGATCAGCGTGGTGGCCCGGGCCTGCGCCATCGCGCCGGCACCGACCAGGGTCTTGCCCGCCCCGCAGGGCAGCACCACGACACCGGAACCGCCGTGCCAGAACCCCTCCACGGCCTGCTGCTGGTACGGGCGCAGGCTCCAGCCGTCCTCGGCCAGCGCGATCGGGTGCGCCTCGCCGTCGACGTAGCCGGCCAGGTCCTCGGCGGGCCAGCCCAGCTTGAGCAGCGCCTGCTTGAGGTTGCCGCGCTCGCTGGGGTGCACCGCGACGGCGTCCGGGGCGACCCGCGCACCCAGCATCGGCGCGACCCGCTTGGAGCGCAGCACCTCCTCCAGCACGGGGGTGTCCAGGGCGTGCAGCACGAGGCCGTGCGCCGGGTCGTTGAGCAGCTGCAGCCGGCCGTAGCGGGCCATCGTCTCCGCCACGTCCACCAGCAGGGCGTGCGGCACGGGGTAGCGGGAGAACTCCAGCAGCGTGTCCACGACCTGCTCGGCGTCGTAGCCGGCGGCCCGGGCGTTCCACAGGCCCAGCGGCGTCAGCCGGTAGGTGTGGACGTGCTCGGGGGCGCGCTCCAGCTCCGCGAAGGGCGCGATGGCGGCCCGGCAGGCGCGCGCCCGCTCGTGGTCCACCTCCAGCAGCAGCGTCTTGTCGCTCTGGACGATGAGGGGTCCGGCGTTCACGCGGCTCCTACCTGCTCGGGGACGGCCCGCGGGGGCCGGGCGGACGGCGGGGTGCACCCCGCCACCTGGGGTGCAACCGCCCGGGGCGCCGCGAGCTTCCGCCCGCGCCTCAGCCGACGGCGGGCGCGCCCGTGCCGGACGCGGTGCCGGGCGCGGTGCCGAGCCCGGTGGCGCTGAGGTCGAAGTCGGAGCCGGTGTCGGGGATGGCGGCCCGCAGGACGACCACCAGCACGACGACCGCCAGGACCGCCAGCAGGGTGAGGCCCAGCGTCACCCAGGCGCAGATCTGCCCGGTCCGGATCTGACCCAGCCCCTGCAGCCGGCCCTGCGACTCCAGCACCTGCCGCCGCGCGCCGGGGGCCATGACGAGGGAGACGATCGCGGGGATGAAGCCGAGGCCACCGGCGGAGAAGACGAGCAGCGCGAGGGAGCCGATGCCCGTCCACATCACCGCCTGCGCCTGGCCGGCGACGGGCGCGCCGTAGCCGTGCTGGCCGTACTGGCCCGGGGCGTACTGCGCCGGGGCGTACTGGCCGGGGGCGTACTGCGCCGGGCCGTACTGGCCGGGGGCGTACTGGCCGGGGGCGTACTGCGCCGGGCCGGGCTGCGCCGGGCCGTGCTGCGCCGGGCCGGGCTGGCCGTACGTCTGGTTCGGCGGGTACGGCTGCGGGCCGGGGGGCTGCTGCGCGGCCCACTGCGGCGGTGCCTGCTGGGCGCCGCGCTGCTGGTCCTGCCACGCCTGCTGGTCCTGCGGTGGTGCACCCCAGCCCTGGGCGGCGGCCGGAGCGGCCGCCGACGCCCGGTAGGGGTCGTGCTGGTCCTGGGGACGCTGCCCGGGCGCGGGCGCGGGGTGCGCACCCCGCGGGGAGCCGCCCTCGTCGGGGGTCGGGGCGTCCTCCTGGCGCGGGTCCGGCTCCTCCCACCACGAGCGCCGCTCCCCGTCGCCGTGCGTGAACTCGCTCATCGTTCTCCCACGGTCCTCTCCGACGCCCGCCGCGACCGGGTTGCGCGCGGCACCACCCCCGAAACGCTAGCCGACCTGCGCCCAGGCGCCCTGCGACGTCCCCCCGCCGGCCCAGCCCACGCCCGCCGTGCGCGCCGGCCCGGCGCTCACCCCTCCCAGGGCGCCACGCCCGTCACGCGGTGCACCGAGTACGTGCGGACCTCCTGCCCGGCCGCCGGACCGGAGCGGTCCAGCGCCGTCACCCGGCCCCCCTCCACGGACAGCGGCTCCACCAGCCGCCGCGTCGTGCGGCCGGTCGC
>NZ_BAABIL010000566.1:0-2569 GCF_039542765.1 Kineococcus glutinatus | reverse complement strand
CGGTGCGCTCCCCGTGCCGGCGCCGGTGCCCGCGGCGGCGCCGGAGGCCCCCGCCGCACCGCCGGAGGGCTGAGCGGTCCCGGGTGGGGCGGGGCCGGTTTGACCCGGCTCCGCCCGCATCCGTAATGTTGTCCCCTGGCGCGTGTGCGTGCGCCCCGCCTGGTCGAGGGCAGGATCCGTTCGCGGGCAGGTCTGCCCGGGGTGGGTCCACCCGCCGCCTGGGCAGGGGTCGCCGGGTCCAGCGCCGCCGAGGTTCGTCGAGAGAAACGGGTCTGTTGTGTACGCGATCGTCCGCGCCGGTGGCCGGCAGGAGAAGGTCTCGGTCGGCGATGTGCTGACCATCGACCGCGTGTCCCAGGGCGCGGGTGCGACCATCGAGCTGCAGCCCGTCCTGCTCGTCGACGGCACCACGGTGACCTCCGAGGCCTCGGCGCTGGCCGCCGTGAAGGTCCGGGCCGAGGTGGTCGAGGAGACCAAGGGTCCCAAGATCCACATCTTGCGCTACAAGAACAAGACCGGGTACCGCAAGCGGCAGGGTCACCGCCAGAAGCACACCCGCATCAAGGTCACCGGCATCGGGGAGTGACGACAGTCTCATGGCACACAAGAAGGGCGCGAGCTCCTCGCGCAACGGTCGTGACTCCAACGCCCAGCGTCTGGGCGTGAAGCGCTTCGGCGGCCAGGCCGTCAACGCCGGCGAGATCCTCGTCCGTCAGCGCGGCACCCACTTCCACCCGGGTGAGGGCGTCGGCCGCGGTGGCGACGACACCCTCTTCGCCCTCGTCGCCGGGGCCGTCGAGTTCGGCACCCGTCGCGGGCGCAAGGTCGTCAACATCGTCTCCGCGGGCGAGTGACACCTCCCTCTGCGTGATCCCGTCGCTGGACGGGAAAGGGGCGGGCCGGCTACCGGCCCGCCCCTTCGTCGTCCGGCGGCACCCGCCCCGCCCGCACCACCAGGCTTCCCCGCACCACCAGACGCGCCTCCCCGCGCGGAGCAGGAGATCTCCATGACGTCCTTCGTCGACCGCGTCGTCCTGCACGTCGCCGGCGGTGACGGGGGCAACGGCTGCGCCTCCGTGCACCGCGAGAAGTTCAAGCCCCTCGGTGGCCCGGACGGCGGCAACGGCGGCCGCGGGGGCAGCGTCGTCCTCGAGGTGGACCCGCAGACCACGACCCTGCTCGACCACCACCACCGCCCCCACCGCCGCGCCGGCAGCGGTCGCTTCGGCATGGGCGGGCACCGCAACGGCGCCGAGGGCGGGGACCTCGTCGTCCCCGTGCCCGAGGGCACCGTCGTGAAGTCCGCCGACGGCGAGGTGCTCGCCGACATGATCGGCGTCGGCACCCGGTTCGTCGTCGCCGAGGGTGGCCGCGGCGGGCTCGGCAACGCGGCGCTGGCCTCCCAGCGCCGCAAGGCGCCCGGCTTCGCGCTGCTCGGCGAGCCCGGCGAGGTCCGCGACGTCGTCCTGGAGCTGAAGACCGTCGCCGACGTCGCGCTCGTCGGCTACCCCAGCGCGGGCAAGTCCAGCCTCATCGCCGCGATCTCCGCGGCCCGCCCGAAGATCGCCGACTACCCGTTCACCACCCTGGTGCCGAACCTCGGGGTCGTGGAGGCCGGCGACGTCCGCTTCACCGTCGCCGACGTGCCCGGCCTCATCCCCGGCGCCAGCCGCGGCCGCGGCCTCGGGCTGGAGTTCCTCCGGCACGTCGAGCGCTGCTCCGTGCTCGTCCACGTCCTGGACGGCGCCGCGCTGGAGAGCGACCGCGACCCCGTCTCCGACCTGCGCACCATCGAGGCCGAGCTGGCGGCCTACGCCGTCGACGAGGGCGGCGTGCCGCTGGCCGACCGCCCCCGGATCATCGCGATCAACAAGGCCGACGTGCCCGACGCCCGCGACATGGCCGACATCGTCCGGCCGGAGCTGGAGGCGCTGGGGGCGCCCGTCCTCGTCGTCTCGGCCGTCTCGCACGCGGGCCTGCGCGAGCTCACCTTCGCGATGGCCGCGCTCGTGGCGAAGGCGCGCGCCGAGGCCCCCGCGCCCGAGGCCACCCGGATCGTGCTGCGCCCGAAGGCGGTGGACGAGGAGGGCTTCACCGTCACCCGCGAGGAGACCGAGGACGGCGAGCGCTTCGTGGTGCGCGGCCGCAAGCCGGAGCGCTGGGTCCGCCAGACCGACTTCGCCAACGACGAGGCCGTCGGCTACCTCGCCGACCGGCTCGCCCGCGCCGGGGTGGAGGACGCCCTCTTCCGGGCCGGGGCCGTCGCGGGTGCCGAGGTCGTCATCGGCGCCGGCCCGGACGCCGTCGTCTTCGACTGGGAGCCCACGCTCGTCTCCGGCGCGGAGGTCCTCGGCCAGCGCGGCAGCGACCTGCGGCTGGAGGACCACGTGCGCCCCACCCGCGCCGGCAAGCGCGAGCAGGAGCGGGAGCGGCGCGCCTCCAAGGCCGCGGCGCGCGCCGAGCTGGACGCCGAGCGGCGCGCGGGGCACTGGACCGCCCCCGACGACGAGGCCGGTTCCGACGAGGCCGGTTCCGACGAGGCCGGTTCCGACGAGGCCGGTTCCGACGA
>NZ_BAABIL010000565.1:0-4223 GCF_039542765.1 Kineococcus glutinatus | reverse complement strand
CCGGCCAGGGCAGCAGGTCGTGCTGCCACGGCTCGTCCCCGATCTTGTAGCTGCTGCTGCGCACCGACCGCGACTGGCTGCCCGAGCTGGCCCGTCACCTCGCGACCCGCCGCAGGGTCCGCACCGCCCCCGCCGGAGGAACCCGTGTCTGACCTGACCTTCGGGGCGCCCTGGCGCCTGCTGCTCCTGCTCGCGGTGGCCGCGCTGGCCGCCGGCTACGTCGTCCTGCAGCGCCGCCGCACCGCCTACGCGGTGCGCTTCGCCGACGTGGACCTGCTCGCCTCGGTGGCCCCCCGCCACCCCGGCTGGCGCCGGCACGTCTCGGCGGGGCTGCTCGTGGCGGCGCTGGCCGTGATGACGGCGGCGTTCGCGAGGCCCGCGGCGGCGGTGGAGGTCCCGCGGGAGGCCGCGACCGTCGTGGTGGCCCTGGACACCTCGCTGTCCATGGAGGCCACCGACGTCTCGCCCAGCCGGTTCGCCGCCGCCCAGGACGCGGCGGCCGCCTTCGTGGCCGACCTGCCCGAGAGCTTCGAGGTGGGTCTGGTGTCGTTCGCCGGCACCGCGAGCGTGCAGGTGGCCCCCACCGACGACCGCGCCGCGGTGGTGGAGGCCATCCGCCGCCTGCAGCTGGGGCAGGGCACCGCGATCGGCGAGGCCGTCGCGGCGTCGGTCGCCACCGCCACCCAGGTCGCCGGGCAGGCGCAGGGCGAGGGCGCCGCGCCCGCCCGGGTCGTGCTGCTCTCCGACGGCAGCAACACCCAGGGCCGCTCGCTGGAGGACGCGGTCGGCGTGGCCGCGTCCGCCGGGGTGCCGGTGTCGACCATCGCCTACGGCACCGCCGACGGCACCGTGACCGTCGACGGGCAGACGGTCCGCGTCCCCGTCGACGCCGACGCGCTGGCGCAGCTGGCCGCCGCCACCGGCGGGCAGGCCTACGAGGCCACCAGCGCCGGGCAGCTGGCCGACGTCTACGACGACATCGGCGAGCAGGTCGGCACCACCACCGAGCACCGCGAGGTCACCGCGGGCTTCGCCGGGCTCGCGCTGCTGCTGGCCGTGGCGGCGGCGGGCACCTCGCTGGCCTGGTCGCCGCGGATGGTGTGACGGTGTGGATGCGCCGGGCGCCGCACGACTGGCCGCCCGGCGCGGTTGCCGCGAGGGTGGTCGCGCCCGGCTCCTCGGCACCGGGCGCGACCACCGACCGGAACGGCTGCGAGGAGGCGAGGTGCTGCAGCGCACCGACCCGGAGTTCTCCACCCCCGCCGGCACCTACGCCGGCGCCCGGCGCGGGGACGTCGTCCGCGTCGGCGGCATCGTCTACGCGCGGGCGCAGCGGTTCCGCCCGCCGGTCCCCGTGGCGGGCGCGGTGCAGGACCCCCGCCCCGCCGTGGCGTGCGTGCAGCGGGTGGACGCCACCGCGCAGCTGTTCGGGCGCCCCTACGAGGGCGTGGAGTTCGACGAGGACTGCCACCGGCTGTCCGTCACCCTGCCCGCCGGCGCCGCGGCCGGCGACGGGTTGCCGGTGATGGTGTGGATCCACGGCGGCGCCTACGTCACCGGTGGCGGCGACCTGCCGATCTACGACCCCGCGCTGCTGGTGGCCGAGCACCGCGTCGTCGTCGTCAACGTCACCTACCGCCTCGGCGTCCTCGGCTACCTCGGCGCCGCCGGTGGCCGGCCCGCCAACCTCGGCCTGCTCGACCAGCTCGCGGCGCTGCGCTGGGTCCGGGAGAACGTCGCCGCCTTCGGCGGGGACCCGGACGCCGTCACGGTGTTCGGCGAGTCCGCCGGCGGTGACGCCGTCGCCCACCTGCTCGCCAGCGACGGCAGCGAGGGGTTGTTCCGGCGCGCCGTGGTGCAGAGCGCGCCGCTGGGCATCCGCCGCAACCGCCGCCGGATGGGCGCCGCGCTGGACCGGGCCGCCGGCGACCTCGCCGCGGACGCCACCGCCGAGGAGCTGCTCGCCGCCGAACCGCTCGTGCTGGCCGCGGCCCGCCGGTTCGGGCTGCGCGGCGGGATGCCCTTCGCCACCCGGTACGGGCAGGTGCCGCTGCCGGCGGAGCGGGAGGTGGAGGCGCGCTGGCGCCGGGTCGCGCCGCAGGTCGACGTGCTCGTGGGCACGACCGCGCAGGAGGCCAGCCTGTTCCTGGACGCGGTCCCCGCGCTGCGGGCACCGGGAGCCGCCCGGTCGCTGCGCCGCGCCGCCACGGCGGTGGGCACCCACCTGGTCTTCCGCCGCGGCGCCCGGCAGTTCGCGCAGCTGCTGGCGGGCGCCGGTGGCCGGGTGGAGGGGTACGAGCTGCGCTGGGCGCCGCGGGGCAGCGAGCTGGGCGCCACCCACGGCATCGAGCTGCCGCTGCTGTTCGAGAACCCGGCCGGGTGGCGGGGCGCGACCGTCCTGGGCGAGGCGAGCGACGAGGAGGTCGCCCGCGCCGGGCGCGTCCTGCGCCAGGTGTGGGCGCGGTTCGCCCGCACCGGCGAGGCGGGCCCCTCGCCGGACCCGGAGGTGCTGCGGGTGTGGCCGGTCAGCGCGCCGCGGCGCGCAGGTCGGCGTTCCTGACGACGACGACACCGGCGACGACGAGGACGCCCCCGGCCAGCTGCGGGGCGCTGGGCAGCTGGCCCAGCAGCAGCCACGCGGCGCCGGCGCCGGCCACGACCTCCAGCAGGGCGACGAAGGACGCCACCTGGGAGCCGAGGCGCCGGCTGGCGGCGATGCCGGTGGTGTAGGCCAGCGCGGCGGTGACCAGGCCGAGGGCCAGCAACGGCACCCACCACGGCACCGCGCCGGGGGAGTAGGCGACCGGCGCGGTCGCGGCGCGCAGCGGCAGCACCCCGGCGAGGGCGAGGACGCCGAGGGCCGAGGCGGCCACGCCGAGCCCGCAGCCGGCCAGCGCCAGCGGCGGCAGGCCGGTGCCGGTGTCGGCGGAGATGAGGAAGTAGGCCGTGGCCCCCACCATCGCCCCCAGCGCCCACGCCACCCCGGCGGGGGCCAGGTCCGCGCCGGAGAGCAGGTCGAGCACGAGCACCAGCCCGGCGGCCGCCAGCGCCGCACCGGCGAGGGTGGGGCGGTCCGGGCGGCGGCCGTGGCGCAGCCACGTCCAGGCCACGACGGCGGCGGGTGCGGTGTACTCGATGAGCAGCGCCGGTCCCACGTCCATCGTGGCGACCGCCGAGAAGTAGCAGAACTGCGCGCCGGCCACGGCCAGCACCCCGTACAGCAGCACCTGCCGGGCCGAGGCCCGCAGGTGGTGCCACCGCCCGCGCAGCGCGCGCACCGTGAGGGGGGCCAGCACGAGGGCCGCGGTGCCGATGCGGACCAGGACGACCGCCCCCGGGCTCCAGCCGGTGCTCAGCAACCCGCCGGCCAGCGCGCCGGAGAGGCCGAACGAGGTGGCGGACAGCACGGCGAGCAGCACGCCGCCGCCGACGCGGGAGGGCGCCACCCGACGGGTGTCATCGGTCAACTGGGCCATGGCAGATGACGCTAGGACCGGCGGCGTAAGGTGTCAACGTGCTTTTCGCCCATGACACCGCCGCGGCGCTGCAGGCCGCCGTCGCGCTCGTGAACACCGCGGCGGAACCCGACACCCTCACCACCCCGGCGGAGCTGGACGCGTTCTGGGCCGAGCACGGCTACACCGGACGCCACGACGGCGACGGCGCCGAGCTGGCCGAGGTCCGCGCGCTGCGGCCGGTGCTGCGCGAGCTGCTGACCGCCGAGCGCGACCGCGCCGCCGACCTCGTCAACGCCGTGCTCGCCGAGGCCCGCGCCGTGCCGCAGCTCGTGCGCCACGGGCAGGTCGACTGGCACCTGCACGCCGTGGCCGCCGACGCGCCGCTGACGCGCCGGATCGCGGTCGAGACGGCGATGGCGGTGGCCGACGTGGTGCGCGCGGACGAGCTGTCCCGGCTGTCCGGTTGCGCCGACACCACGTGCGGGGGGCTGGTGCTCGACCTCAGCCGCAACCGCTCGCGGCGCTTCTGCAGCACCACCTGCGCCAACCGCAGCGCCGTGGCGGCCTACCGCGCCCGCCGCCGGGAGCGGGGGGCTTCCTGACCGGGGCCGTCGGGAGGAACCGTGGCGGCCCGGTGGCCCGGCGGTCCGGGTCTCAGCGGCCGATCAGCCGGTGCAGCGCGGCCAGCCGGCGGGCGGCGTCGGGGGCGTCGTGGGGGTCGCCCAGGGCGATGACCTGCTCGAAGGTGCGCTCGGCGCCCGCGAC
>NZ_BAABIL010000564.1:0-1810 GCF_039542765.1 Kineococcus glutinatus | reverse complement strand
CCGCCGGCGTCGTCGAGGAGGCCGTGGCCGGCGGCGGCGCCTGGTTCGACCCGGCCCGGCGCAGCGGCACCACCGGCCGCAGGCTGCTGGACCCCGAGGCGACGTCGCCACCGCTGTCGTTCGTCCTCGACGTCGCCGCCCGAGTGCCCGCCACCGGCGCCAAGCTCGCCCCCGGGGTGCCGCACGAGGCGCTGCCCGCCGCCGTCGCCGGGCGCGGCACCGAGGCGCAGTGGACCTCCGTCGACGGCGACGTCGTCGAGTGCGCCCTGTGGTGCGGTCCGCTGGCCCGGGCCGGCGTCCGCCGCAGCGCCGCGGTGGGCACCGCCGGCCCCGGCGGCACCCGCTGGCACGAGGTCGACGCCACCGCGGCCAGCACCACCCGCACCGCCGTCGTCGGCGCGGCGCTGCACGAGCCCGACGGCGCGGTGATCCGCGCCGGCCTCGTGGGCGCGGTGGCCGCCGCCCTGGACGGCTGGCTGATCGACGAGACCATCGCCTACGTCAGCTCCGACTCCCCCGCGCGCACGCCCCTGGCCCGCAGCTACGCGGTGGAGCACGTCATGCCCTTCGGCCTCAAGCCGCTGCGCGCCTGGCTGCGCCGGCACGACGTCGGCCGCCTCGTCGTGAAGAAGCGCGGCACCGCCGTCGAGCCGGAGGCGCTGCGCCGGCAGCTGCGGCTGCAGGGTGCGCGGGAGGCCACCGTCGTGCTCACCCGCGTCGCCGGCCGGCAGAGCGTCCTCGTGGTGCGGCCGCTGCCACCGGCCGACGACCGTCCCACCGGCTGAGACGGCCGTCCCGGCACGGTCACCGCGCGCCGGGGGGCGTGGCACCATGGGCGCGTGCGTGCCGACTCCCTGCGACTGGTGGCGCGCCTGCACGTGGACCTCGGCCGCCTGCAGAGCGCGGCGCTGTGTCCCCCCGCCCGGACCCGGTGACCTCTCCCCGGCCCGGCGGCCGGTCCACCGCGACCGGTGAGCGCGCGGCACCGCCCGCGCCCCCGCCCGCACCCGTTCGCACCCGTGCCCGCACCCACGACGAGGACCACGCCATGAACGCCGGCCCCGCCGCAGCCCCCGCCACCGAGACCGCACCCCCGCGCGCCCGCAGCCGCCGCGAGGGCGCCGCCGGCCGGTCGGAGGGGCAGTGGAAGGTCGACGGGCGCGCCCCGCTCAACGGCAACGAGGAGTTCAAGCAGGAGGACGACGGCCTCAACGTCCGGCAGCGGATCGAGGACGTCTACTCCAAGCAGGGGTTCGCGAGCATCGACCCCAAGGACCTGCGCGGCCGGATGCGCTGGTGGGGGCTCTACACCCAGCGCAAGGAGGGCATCGACGGCGGCCGCACCGCGAGCCTGCCGCCGGAGGAGCTGGACGCCGAGTACTTCATGATGCGCGTGCGCATCGACGGCGGCGCCCTGACCAGCGAGCAGCTGCGCGTCATCGGGCAGATCTCCGTGGAGTTCGCCCGCGGCACCGCCGACGTCACCGACCGGCAGAACGTCCAGTACCACTGGATCCGCGTGGAGGACGTGCCCGAGATCTGGCGGCGGCTGGAGTCCGTGGGGCTGTCCACCACCGAGGCGTGCGGCGACTGCCCCCGCGTCGTGCTCGGCAGCCCGGTCGCGGGGATCGCCGCCGACGAGATCCTCGACGGGACGTGGGCCGTGGAGGAGATCAACCGCCGATACGTCGGCGACCCGCAGTTCTCCAACCTGCCGCGCAAGTTCAAGAGCGCCGTCTCCGGCTCGCCCCGCCACGACGTCGTCCACGAGATCAACGACGTGGCCTTCATCGGCTCGGTGCACCCCGAG
>NZ_BAABIL010000563.1:0-658 GCF_039542765.1 Kineococcus glutinatus | reverse complement strand
GCCGACGCGAGGCTGCTGCGGGGCCTGCCCAAGCGCCGCACCGCCCTGACGTGGGTGCCGTGGACGCACTCGCGCCTGGCCGCCGCGTCCGGCTACGGCGCCGGGGTGACCTCCCCCGGCTGGTACCACCACCTGTTCACCGCGCCGGACCGGCCGGTGGCGCGGTGGCTGGCGTCGGTGGCCGCGGTGCTGCGGGAGGAGGACCTGCCGGCGTCCACCGCGCACGTGCTGGAGGCGGTGCGGCTGGCGGAGGCGCTGGCCGCGCTGCGCGGACGTCCCCTGGCGGGCCTGGCGGAGGTCACGGAGGCCACCCGGGCGGTGCTGTGCGAGGGCGACGAGGCCGCCCTGGCGCTGGTGGCGCGCCGCCTCGTGGTCGGGGAGGCCCTGGGCTCGGTGCCGCCGGAGGCGCCGGCGGTGCCGCTGGAGGCGGACCTGCGGGCCGCGGCGCGGGCGCTGCGGCTGCGCCTGGACCCCGCCGAGCGCACCCTGGACCTCGACCTGCGCCGCGACACCGACCTGGCCCGCTCCCACCTGCTGCACCGCCTGGACCTGCTCCGGGTGCGGTGGGGGGCGCCGGCGCAGGCGCGCAACCGCTCCGCCGGCACCTTCCGCGAGAGCTGGCGGCTGGCCTGGCGCCCGGAGGTCGTCGTGGACCTGC
>NZ_BAABIL010000562.1:0-3341 GCF_039542765.1 Kineococcus glutinatus | reverse complement strand
CTCCGCGACCGGCTCGGGGGCGACCTCCGCGGCGTGCTTGGCGGGGGCCTCCGCGACCGGCTCGGCGACCGGCGCGGCGACCGGCTCGGGGGCGGCCTCGCCACCGGCGGCCGGCAGGACCGGGGTCTCGCCGTCGAGGACGGCGCGGATGGCCGCGACGACGGCGTCGACCTCGACGTCGCCCTCGGCACCGGTCTCGCCGATGCGGTCCAGCAGCGCGCGGATGGTGTCCACCATGCGCAGCAGCACGTCGGTGGTCAGGGGCGTCATGACGAGCTGGCCGTCGCGCAGGCGCGCCAGCAGGTTCTCGCCGACGTGGGCGACGGCCTCCAGGCGGGAGAACGCGAGGAAGCCGCTCGTGCCCTTGATCGTGTGGATGGTGCGGAAGACGCTGGCGAGGAGCTCGCGCGACTCCGGCTGCTGCTCCAGGGCGACGAGGTCGCGGTCGAGCTGATCCAGGTTCTCGTAGCTCTCGACGAGGAACTCCTGGACGATCTCGTCCATGTCGTCCATGCGGCCCACTCCCGGGTCTCGGTGATCCTGCTCGGTGCCCTGTGCACCCTGCGTGGACCATCGGCAGATCGGGGCCGCACCTGAAACGGCGCCCCACCGGATCCGGCGGGGCGCTGTCGGTGGTGCGGGTGGTGCGGGCGGTGTTCAGAGCAGCACGTCGGTGTCCACGGCCAGCCCCCACCTCGGCAGCTCCCGCACCCCCGTGATCACCTCGTCGAGCTCGTAGGCCCCGTCGACGAGTCCGAAGACGTGCACCGCGCGACCCCACGGCGAGACGATCCAGTACTCGGGGCAGCCGAGCGCGGCGTAGTCGCGCATGTTGCGCACCCAGTCCTTCGACTCGTTCGAAGGGGACAGGACCTCTACGAGCAGCGCCACCGGACCGTCCCAGTACTGGCTGCGGCGGTCGACCCGGCCGGCGTGCTCGCGGTCGATGACCATCAGGTCCGGCTCGTGCTTGCGCCTGGCGCTCGTCGGCCGCCACCCCCACGTCGCGAAGACCCGGTGTCCCGTCCCGGCCAGCAGGACGTAGAGCGCCTGCACCACGTCCTGGTGCTCCCCGGTCACCATGCGCGGGTAGAACGAGCCATCGATGTACTCCCCGTACTCACCGCGCGCGAGGTAGTCCTCCCACGACATGGGGACACCGTGCAGGGCTTCGTGAACTTCCGCAGCCACCTCGCACCTCCCGTCCCAGGCCCTCGCCCAGTCTGCCCCACGTCCGGGCGGTGCCCGCGACGACGGCAGCGCCGGTCCCGCGAGGGGACCGGCGCTGCCGTCGGGTGCGCCGCTCAGCCGTTGAGGCGGGTGAGGGCCAGCTGCACCAGGGTGATGAGCGAGTGCTTCGTCGCCGCCTTGCTGCGGGCGTCGGTGTAGACGAACGGCACGTGCGGGCCGACCGCCAGCGCCTCCCGGACCGCCTCCAGCTCGTGCTGGGCGACGCCGTCGAAGCAGTTGACCGCGACGACGAACGGGATGCCGCGGGACTCGAAGTAGTCCACGGCCGGGAAGCACTGGTCGAGGCGGTCGGTGTCGACGAGGACGACGGCCCCGATGGCGCCCTTGACCAGGTCGTCCCACATGAAGAGGAAGCGGTCCTGGCCGGGGGTGCCGAACAGGTACAGCCACAGGTTGCCCGGCAGCGCGATGCGGCCGAAGTCCATGGCCACCGTCGTCGACGTCTTGCGGCCGGTGTTGACACCGGCGTCGTCCACGCCGAGGGAGTGCTCCGTCATCGCGGCCTCGGTGCGCAGCGGCTC
This sequence comes from Kineococcus glutinatus, assembly GCF_039542765.1. Taxonomy (NCBI): domain Bacteria; kingdom Bacillati; phylum Actinomycetota; class Actinomycetes; order Kineosporiales; family Kineosporiaceae; genus Kineococcus; species Kineococcus glutinatus. Next base: position 1,569 of record NZ_BAABIL010000562.1, on the reverse strand, counting down.
GATGTCGGAGATGGAGCCGATGAAGGTCGTCTTCCCGACGGCGAAACCGCCGGCGACGACGATCTTGACGACGGTGGGCGCGGCCGTGGGGGCGCCGGCGTTCCCCGCCGGCGCTGCGGCCCCCGTGGGGTTGCTCACGTCAGAGCGAGGAAATGCCATTGAGAACACTCTCCAGGACGCTGATGGTTGTGGCGGGCTCCGCCGTGGTGGAGGTCTTCAGACCGTGGACGCGGACCTGTCCGGCGCCGGCCAGGTCGCTGACGACGACCCGGACGACCCCGACGGGCAGGTGGATGTGGGCGGAGAGCTCGGCGACGGACAGGTATTGCGTCGCGGTGAGCTCGAGGATGCGCCGCCGCTCCGGCGTCATCCCGATCTCCGGCTGGCCGAGCGCCTCGACGAGCGCCTCGACCGGGATGCCGGTGTCGGAGGGCCGCGTCCGTCCGCCGGTCACCGTGTACGGGCGCACGGTGAACTCCTCGGCGGCGTCGTCGTCCTCGTCGGACCAGAGGTCCGCCCTGCCGGGCGGTGGTGTCATCTCAGTCACCACCCCGCAGCAGCCGGCGCGGAGACGGGCAGGTTCGCCCGCATCTCCGACACCAGCTGCGGCGTCAGGGTCGCCTCGCAGCGCTGCACCAGCATGGCCATCTCGTAGCCGATGAGGCCCACGTCGCAGCCGGCGTCGGCGGCGACGGCGAGGATGGAGCCGTCGGAGACGTTCACCAGGAAGAAGAACATCTCGTCGATCTCGATGATCGCCTGGCGGACCTCGCCGGCGTCGAGCTGGCGGGCCGCGCCGCGGCACAGGCTGGACATGCCCGAGACGATCGCGGAGAGCTGGTCGCCCGCCTCGCGGGTGAGCTGGTCCGACATGGCCATGAGCAGCCCGTCGGCGGAGACGACCACCGTGTGGCGGACGCCGGGGGTGCTGCGGACGAAGTTGTCGAGGAGCCAGCTGAAGTCGGCGGCCTCGGAGCTCATCGCGGTCACAGTGGGGTTCCTCCGGTCTGGGTGCAGCGGGTCTGGGTGCTGCGGGTCTGGGTGCAGCGGGTCTGGGTGGTGCCGGACGGCGTCCGGGTGGGGCGGGCGCTGCCGGTGGTGGCGCAGCGGGGCGGGTGCGCGGGGCGGGCCCCGGCACCCCTCGTCCCGGCGGGTGCCGGGACGAGGGGGTCAGATGCCGGCGGTCTCATCCGCACCGCCCTCCGCGGAGGGGTTCTCCGCGGACCCGACCGTGGCGCGGCCGCGGGAGACACCGGCCTGGAAGCCGCTCAGCATGGAGCGGACGTCGGCCGGGGCGCGCCGCTGGCGGGCGGCGGCGGTGGGACGGGCCGGGGCCTGCTGGGCCGCCGGGGTGGCGCCGGCCTGGCGCCGGACCAGCGGCTGGGAACCGCCGCCCATGGTCGGGCGGAAGCTGGCGCCCTTCGTCATCTCCGACAGGGCCTCCGCGGCCAGCGTCGAGCGCTGGCGCAGCACGTCGCCCACGGGCCGGACGGCCGGCGCCTCCGCGGGGGCCGCGGCCTCCGCGGCCGGGCCCGGGACGTCCGGGCGGCGGCGCTGCGGCAGCGCGGG
>NZ_BAABIL010000561.1:0-2232 GCF_039542765.1 Kineococcus glutinatus | reverse complement strand
GGCCGCCGGACCGGCGCCGTCGTGCCCCGCGCCCACCCGGTCGTCGCCGGACCGCGCGACGCGCAGCGCGGCGAGCCGCTCGGCGTGCTCGCGCAGCGCCGGATCGCGGCGGCGCAGGTCCACCAGCAGCGGCGTGGCCACGAAGATCGAGGAGTACGTGCCCACGAGCATGCCGACGAAGAGCGCGAGGCTGATGTCGCGCAGCGTGCCCGCCCCCAGCAGCAGGCTGCCGATGAAGAGGATCGCCGCCACCGGCAGCAGCGCCACCACGGAGGTGTTGATCGAGCGCACCACCGTCTGGTTGACCGCCAGGTTCGCGGCCTCCGAGAAGGTGAACCGCTCGTTGCTGGTGATGCGGTGGGTGTTCTCCCGCACCTTGTCGAAGACGACGACGGTGTCGTAGAGGGAGTACCCGAGGATGGTGAGGAAGCCGATCACCGAGGCGGGCGTCACCTCGAAACCGACCAGCGCGTACACCCCGGCGGTGATGACGAGGTCGTGCACCAGCGCCACCAGCGCGGCGACCGCCATCGCCCAGGTGCGGAAGTACAGCGCCATGACGAGCGTGACGAGCACGAAGAAGACGCCGATGCCGATGAGCGCCTGCCGGGTGACGTCCGAGCCCCAGCTCGGGCCGATGCTGGAGGTGGCCACGTCCGTGGTCGGCACGTCGTAGGCCTCGGCGAGGGCCTGCCGGACCGCGTCGAGCTGGGTGCTGTCGAGCTGCTCGGTCTGCACCCGCACGTCGTCGCCGACCTCGGTGACCAGCGGCACCACCTCGGGCAGGACCCCGCCCACCGCCTCGCGGGCGGTGTCCTCGCCGCTGACGGCGCTCACCCGGAACTCCGAGCCGCCGCTGAACTCGATGCCGAGGTGGAAGCCGGGCTTGAACAGCGCGACGACGGAACCCAGCATCAGGACGGCCGCGATCAGGTACCACAGCTTGCGCCGGCCCACGAAGTCGTAGGAGGTCTGGCCGGTGTAGAGCCGGTTGCCCAGGTCTGCCATGCCCATCAGGCGTCGCCCTCCGTCCGCTCGCCGGTACCCGCCGCCCGTGCCGCGGCCCTGCGCGCCGCCACCGTCTGCCGTGGCCCACCGGCGCGCAGCGCGTGCCGCGCGACGACGGAACCCAGGTGCACCGGGTCGAACCCGGAGAGCTTGTGGCCACCGCCGAAGAACCTCGTCCTGGCCAGCAGCGCCACCACGGGGTGGGTGAAGAGGATCACGAGGACCACGTCGACGAGCGTCGTCACGCCCAGCGTGAAGGCGAAGCCGCGCACGTTGCCGACGGCGAGCACGTAGAGCACGACCGCCGAGAGCAGGTTCACCGCGCCGGAGATGAGGATGGTGCGCCGGGCGCGGTGCCAGCCCACCTCGACGGCCGCCACCAGGGAGCGCCCGTCGCGGATCTCGTCGCGGACGCGCTCGAAGAAGACGATGAAGGAGTCCGCGGTGATGCCGATGGCCACGATGAGGCCGACGATGCCCGCCAGGCTGAGCCGGTAGCCCTGCAACCAGCTCAGCAGCAGGATGACGCCGTAGGTGATCACGGCCGCGGCACCGAGGCTGCCGATGGTGACCAGGCCGAGGGCGCGGTACTGCAGCAGCGAGTACACGACGACGAGGCCCAGGCCGATCAGCCCGGCGAGCAGGCCGCGTTCGAGCTGCTCGGAACCGAGGGTCGCCGAGATCTGGTTCTCGGAGGCGACGTCGAAGGACAGCGGCAGCGCGCCGAAGCGCAGCTGGTTGGCCAGCGTCTCCGTCTCGGCCTGGGTGAAGCCACCGGTGATGCTCGCCGTGCCGCCGGGGATGGGACCGGACACCGACGGGGCGATGATGACGAGCCCGTCCAGGACGATGCCGAAGCGGTTCTGCGGGTCCGTCAGCAGCGCCAGGCGCGCCGTGGTGTCCTCGAAGGCCGCACCACCCGGACCGTCGAGGTCGAGGCGCACCTCCCAGCCGCCGGTGGGGATGCCCTGGGAGTTCTGCTCCTGGGCGGAGACCGCGTCGTCGATGGCGGTGCCCTGCAGGTCGGCCGGCCCGAGGACGTACTTGGCGGTGCCGTCCTGGGAGCAGGTGACGAGGGGCTTGGCGGGGTCGTCGTTGATGCCGCCGGTGAGGTTGGCCGGGTCCGTGCAGTCCAGGGCGTCGAAGATGCGCTGCGCGTCGGCCGTCAGCCAGGCGGTGTCGGAGTTGTCCGCCGGCGGCGCCGCGGGTGCGTCGGTGGGCTGG
>NZ_BAABIL010000560.1:0-1478 GCF_039542765.1 Kineococcus glutinatus | reverse complement strand
GGCGCGCCGCCGCCGCCCGCGCTGCCCGCGCCGGCGTCCGCGGCGGCTCCGGTGCCGGCGGGGGTGGACGCCGTGCCGGGCACGACACCGTGGGCGACGAGCACCGCGGACCTCTACCGGGTCGACACGGCCTTCCTGGGGGTTCCCGACGTGCGCGTGCAGGACTGGTCGCTGCGGGTGCACGGCATGGTGGGCCGCGAGCTGGAGCTGCGCTACGAGGACCTGCTCGCCGGTCCGCTGCTGGAGCGCTGGATCACCCTCACCTGCGTGTCGAACCAGGTGGGCGGGGAGCTGGCCGGCAACGTGCGCTGGCTGGGTGTCGCGCTGGCGGACGTGCTGCGCCGGGTGGTGCCCGACGCCGGTGCCGACGCGCTGCTGGCGCGCAGCACGGACGGTTTCACCACCCTGACGCCGCTGGCGGACGTGCTCGACGGGCGCGACGCGCTGCTGGCCGTCGGCATGAACGGCGAGCCCCTGCCGCGCGAGCACGGGTTCCCGGTGCGGATGGTCGTCCCGGGGATCTACGGGTTCGCGTCGGCCTGCAAGTGGGTCACCGAGATCGAGGTCACCCGCTTCGACAGCGCCCGCGCCTACTGGACCGACCGCGGCTGGGCGCGGCGCGCGCCCGTGAAGACGGCCTCGCGCATCGACACCCCGCGCTCGTTCGCGAGGGTGCCGGCCGGGGTGGTGCCCGTGGCCGGCGTGGCCTGGGCGCAGCACCGCGGGATCCGCGCGGTGGAGGTCCGCGTCGACGGCGGTGGCTGGCAGCGCGCGGAACTGCTGCCCGCGGTGTCGGTGGACACGTGGTGCCAGTGGGTGTGGCGCTGGGACGCCGCGCCGGGGCAGCACACGCTGCAGGTCCGGGCCGTCGACGGCACCGGTGCGGTGCAGACCGGCGAGGTCGCGGAGCCGTTCCCCGACGGCGCCAGCGGCTACGACACGCTCGTCCTCACCGTCGTGTGAACCCCGGGGTCTCCCCGGGTTTCCGCGCCGGGGACCAGTCCACCCGCCGGGCGGCTCCGAACGCACGACGAGAGGTTCGACCGGAACCCCCGATCCAGGAGGAACACCGTGAAGCGCTCCGCCCCGCTCCTCGCCCTCGCCGCCACCGTCGCGTTCGGGATCTCCGCGTGCGGCGGTTCCGACGACACGAGCACCCCGGCGGCCACCGAGGCGACGTCGACCCCGTCGATGTCGACGTCGCCCTCGACGTCCCCGTCGATGTCGCCCTCGACGTCGCCCTCGATGTCGCCGGCCGCCGCGGCTCCCGTGGGTCCCGGCTGCGCCGCCTACGCCGCCGCGAACGCCGCCGGACCCGGTTCGGTGCAGGGCATGGCGATGGACCCGGTCGCCGTCGCGGCGTCCAACAACCCGCTGCTGACGACCCTGACCGCCGCCGTGTCCGGGCAGCTGAACCCGCAGGTGAACCTGGTCAGCACCCTCGACGGTGACGAGTTCACCGTCTTCGCCCCGGTCGA
>NZ_BAABIL010000559.1:0-5585 GCF_039542765.1 Kineococcus glutinatus | reverse complement strand
CGTCAGGCCCGGCGCGCGGCGGAGCCGTCCACGTCCCGGGCCACCGCCGACTCCCCGCTCGGCGGGCGGCGGGCCGGAGCCGCGTCGGCGGCGTCCTCGCACGGCGCCACCGGCCCGTGCACCCCGCCGGCCTCGCCCTGGCGGATCCACACCGTGCGCTGGGCGAAGGGGAACTCGATGCCCTCGGCGTCGAACGCCGACTTGATCCGCCGGCGCAGCTCCCGCGCCACCTTCCACTGCTCCAGCGGCGCCGTCTTCACCACCATCCGCACGACGAGACCGTCCTGGGCCATCTGCTCCACGCCCCACACCTCGGGCTCCTCCAGCACGATCGGCGACCAGTCCGCCTCCGAGCGCAGCCGGCTGCCGATGCGCTCCAGCAGCTCCGTGACGCGACCCAGGTCCTCCCCGTAGGCCACGGACACGTCGAGCACCGCCCGCGCCCAGCCCTGGCTCTGGTTGCCCACCCGCAGGATCTCCCCGTTGCGCACGTACCAGACGGTGCCGTTGACGTCGCGGATGCGCGTCACCCGCAACCCCACCGCCTCCACCGTGCCCGAGGCGTCGCCCACGTCGACGACGTCGCCCACGCCGTACTGGTCCTCCGCGAGCATGAAGATGCCCGAGAGGAAGTCCTTCACCAGGCTCTGCGCCCCGAAACCCAGCGCCACGCCCGCGATGCCCGCCGAGGCGAGGAACGGCGCGATCGACAGGCCCACCTGGTCCAGCGCGGTGAGCACCGCCAGCACCGCCAGCACGAGGGTCGTGACGCTCTTCAGCACCGACCCCAGGGTCTGCGCGCGCTGGTTGCGCCGCTCCGACAGCAGCGGGCTGGACTCCAGCAGGCCGCCGCGGCGCCCCCCGATGCGGCCGGCGCCCTCGCTGATGCCCGAGGTCACCTTGTCGATGGCCCGCAGCAGCACGTAGCGGGCGACGAACGACACCAGGAAGATCAGCACGATCGTCAGGGGCCAGTCCGTCAGGACGCCGGCGATGCGGCCCACCAGCTGGTTGTCCGTCCAGTCGTAGACGTGACCGCACACGGTGTCGGCGTCCTGGGTGCACGCCTCACCCGCCAGCGTGGAGGCCAGGGCGCCCAGGGCGCCGTCGGAGGTCGCGGTGGAGGTCGAGAGCACGGGAGGGGTGCACTCCTTCCGGTGGGTTCGGGTCGATCGCGGGTTCGGGTCGGGTGCAGGGGTGGGTGCGGTGCCGCCTCAGGTGGCCGGGCCGGCGCCCGGCAGCGCCAGCCCCGTCTCGGCGGCCAGGAACGCCAGCACGTCGGTCAGCAGCGCCGCCGAGCGCGACACCGAGCGGGCGCCGTGCCCCACGTCCGCCTCCCGCCGCAGCAGCACCGGCCGGCCCGAGGTCGTGGCGTGCTGCAGCGCCGCGCACAGCTTGCGCGCGTGCAGCGGGTCGACGCGGGTGTCGCCGTCGAAGACGGTGAACAGCACCGCCGGGTAGGCCGTGCCCTCCCGCACCCGGTGGTACGGGGAGTACGACAGCAGCCAGTCCAGCTCCTCGGGCACCGCCGCGCTGCCGTACTCATCGCTCCACGTGGCGCCCAGGCCGTGCAGCTCGTAGCGCACCATGTCCAGCAGCGGCGCGGAGCACACCACGGCGCGGAACAGCTCCGGCTGCTGCGTCAGCGCGGCCCCCACGAGCAGGCCGCCGTTGGAACCGCCCTCGGCGGCCAGCTGCCCCGGCGTCGTCCAGCCCCCCGCCACCAGCGCGCGCGCACAGGCGGCGAAGTCGTCGAACACGTTCTGCTTGGCCCCGCGCATGCCCGCGCGGTGCCACTCCTCGCCCTCCTCCCCGCCGCCGCGCAGGTTCGCCACCGCGTGCACGCCACCGGCCTCCACCCACGCCAGCGCCTCGGGGGAGTAGTGCGGGGTGAGGCTGATGCCGAAGCCGCCGTAGCCGTAGAGGACCGCCGGCGCCGGCGCGAGCGGCAGCCCCCGCTCGTCGAGCAGGTCGGTGCGCGCCACGACGAGCACCCGCACCGTCGTGCCGTCCGCGCTCGTCACCTCCAGCTGCCGGCTCGTGACGTCCGGCACGTCCACCGCGCCGGGCGGCTCGGCGTCCAGGGTCAGGGAGCCGTCGCGGCCGTCCCAGCGCCACACCCGCGCCGGGGTCGTGGTGCCGGTGTGCGCGAACCACAGCTCGTGGCCGGGCTCGGGGCGCGGTACGAGGCCGCCGATGCTGCCCGGGCCGGGCAGGGCGATCCGGCCGCGCGCACCGGGCAGCCGCTCGCCGGTGGCGAGGTCGTGCACGGTGATCTCCGCCAGGGCGTGCCGGGTCCAGCCCACCACCAGCAGCGGCGCGGCCAGCTCGGGCCCGTCGAGCACGGCGACGTCGTCGAGGACGGCGTCGGCCCGCTCCGGCACGAGGTCGCGCCAGCGCTCCGGGCCCGGCCCGGCCGGGTCGGCCACGGCGATCCGCCCGCGCGGGGCGTCGAGGTCGGTCGTGACGTACAGCCGGCCGTCGCGGCCCACCCACGCACCGGTCTGCGCGTCGCGGCCGGTGACGACCTCGCGCAGCGCCGGCGTGGCCGGGTCGCGGTCGGCGAGGTCGGCCAGCCACACGTCGGTGCGGGGGGCGGTGCCGTCGGAGGCGCTGACCACCAGCCAGCGCCCGTCGCGCGAGGTCCACACCCCGTAGTAGGTGGTCATGGGCAGGTCCGCGCCGAACACCTCCACGTCGGTGGCGGGGTCGGTGCCGACCCGGTGCAGGTAGACGCGGCGGTGGTACTGCCGCTCCTGCGGCGCCAGCAGCTCCGGGGCGAGGCGGCGCACGTAGTAGAACGCCGGCCCCGGCCCCGCCGAGGTCGGCAGCCACGCCACGGGGGAGTAGCGCGCCCGGTCGAGCGGGCCGTCGACGACCTCACCGGTGGCGACGTCGAGCACCCGCAGCGCGCTCTCCTCGGTGCCGCCCTCGGACACCTGGTACGCCAGCAGGTCGCCCTCCACGCTGGGGCGCCACGCGTCCAGGGTGGTGGCGCCGCCCGGGTCGAGCGCGACGGGGTCGACGAGCACCCGCTCGCCGGCGCCGTCGGCCACCCACAGCACCGCGTGCTCCTGCTCGGGGGCGCGCCGGGTGCGGAAGACGCGCCCGCCCCGGTGCACGGGCACCCCGGTGGAGCCGGTGGACAGCAGCCGGCGCACCCGCGCGGCCAGCGCCGCCCGGCCCGGCAGCGCCGCGGCGTGCGCCGTGAACAGCTCGTCCTGCGCCCGCGACCACTCCCGCGTGCGGGGGTCGTCGGCGTCCTCCAGCCAGCGATAGGGGTCGGCGACGGCGCGCCCGTGCAGGTCCTCGACGAGGTCCAGCCGCGGGGCGGGCGGCGGGCTGCTGGGGAGTCCCATGCCGCCCCACCCTAGACACCCGCGCCCGGCCGGCGCCGCCACCGCGGTGGGGGCGCGGTGGGGGCGCCGGGTGGGCTCCGTGCACGTGTCGCGGCGGTCGCGGCCGGTGACGGCGAGCCCCCCGGGCACACCTCTGGCAGAGTTCCCAGACGTGCCGCAGGACAGCGAACCGCCCCTCACCCCGCAGCTGCGCGACCTCGCGGAGGCCCTCGGGGTGGCCACCTCCTTCACCGACTGGCAGGGCCGCACGGCCGACGTGCCCGCCGCGACCGTCGTGGCGGTCCTCGCCGCGCTCGGTGTGGACGCCGCCACCCCCGCCGCCGCGGCCGACGCCCTGGCCGACGTGCGCCAGCGGCCGTGGCGGCGGATGCTGCCACCGGTCGTGGTGGTGCGGGAGGGCCGCACGGCGGACGTGCCCGTCCACGTCGTGCACGGCGAGCCCGTCGACGTGCGCGTCGCGCTGGAGGACGAGGGCGGTGAGGCGCGGCTGCGCCAGATCGACCGCTGGGTGGACCCCCGTCACGTCGACGGCGTCCTGACCGGCCGCGCCACCTTCGAGGTGCCCGACGACCTGCCGCTGGGCTGGCACGAGATCGTCGCCCGCAGCGGCGGCAGCGAGGCCCGCTGCCCCCTCGTCGTCACCCCCGACGTGCTCGACCTGCCCGGGACCCTCGGCTCCGGCGGCCGCGCGTGGGGGTACATGACGCAGCTGTACTCGGTGCGCTCGCGCGCCTCCTGGGGCCTGGGCGACATCGCCGACCTCATGGAGCTGACCTCGTGGGCGGGCCGGCAGCAGGGCGCCGACTGGGTCCTCGTCAACCCGCTGGCCGCCGCCCAGCCCGTCGGGCACATGGAGGCCTCCCCGTACCTGCCGGTGACCCGCCGCTTCGTCAACCCCGTCTACATCCGGGTGGAGGACGTCCGGGAGGTCGCCTACCTCGACGCCGAGGGGCAGGCGGAGCTGCGCCGCTGCGCGCAGGCCGTGCGCGCCGCCAACACCGACGCGGGCGAGATCGACCGCGACGCGGTCTGGGCGGCCAAGCGGCGCGCGCTGGAGCTCGTCTTCGCCGCACCCCGCTCCAGCGCGCGGGAGGCCGACTTCCGCGACTACGTGGCCGCGGAGGACCCCGGCCTGTCCGGGTTCGCCACCTGGTGCGCCCTCGCCGAGCACTTCGGCCTGCCGGCGTCGGGGTGGCCGCAGGAGTGCGCCGACCCCACCTCCGAGGCCGTGGCGCAGCTGGCCGGGCGGCTGGCCGACCGCGTCGACTTCCACCGCTGGCTGCAGTGGGTGGCCGACGCGCAGCTGCGCGACGCGCAGGGCACCGCCACCGCCGCGGGCATGGCGGTCGGCATCGTCCACGACCTCGCCGTCGGCGTGCACCCGGAGGGGGCCGACGTGTGGGCGCTCGGCGACGCCCTGGCCCGCGGCGTGAGCGTGGGCGCGCCGCCGGACGCGTTCAACCAGCAGGGCCAGGACTGGAGCCAGCCGCCGTGGCGGCCGGACCGGCTCGCGGAGCTGGCCTACGCGCCCTTCCGCGACATGGTGCGCACGATCCTGCGCCACGCCGGCGGCCTGCGCGTCGACCACGTGCTGGGCCTGTTCCGGTTGTGGTGGGTGCCCGCCGGGCAGGGCCCGCAGCGGGGCACCTACGTCCGCTACGACCACGAGGCGATGATCGGGATCCTCGCGCTGGAGGCGCACCGCGCCGGTGCCGTGGTCGTGGGGGAGGACCTGGGCACCGTGGAGCCCTGGGTGCGCACCTACCTCGCCGAGCGCGGCATCCTCGGCTCGGCGGTGCTGTGGTTCGAGAAGGACCACGACGGCCGGCCCCGCCGCCCGCAGGAGTACCGGGAGCTGGCCCTGGCCAGCGTCACCGTGCACGACCTGCCGCCGACGGCCGGCTACCTCGCCGGTGAGCACGTCGCCCTGCGCGAGCGCCTGGGCCTGCTGACCCGACCGGTGGAGGAGGAGCGCGCCGCCGACCGCGCCGACCAGGAGGGCGTGCTGGCGCTGCTGCGCGAGGAGGGGCTGCTCGCGGAGGGGGCGGGGGAGCAGGAGGTCGTGGAGGCGCTGCACCGCCACATCGGGCTCAGCCCGGCGCGGATGGTGGGCGTGGCGCTCGTCGACGCCGTCGGTGACCGGCGCACCCAGAACCAGCCGGGCACGGCGCTGGAGTACCCGAACTGGCGGATGCCGCTCACCGACGGCTCGGGCCGGGTCGTCCT
>NZ_BAABIL010000558.1:0-6681 GCF_039542765.1 Kineococcus glutinatus | reverse complement strand
CATCTCCCCGGCCCGCGCGGCCTCGATGGTCGCGTTCAGCGCCAGCAGGTTCGTCTGCTCGGCGATCGCGGTGATGAGCTGCAGCACGTCGCCGATCTCGCGGCTGGAGGCGCCCAGCTTGCCGATCGTGGCGTTCGCGGAGTCGGCCACGGACACGGCCTCGGCGGCCACGACGACGGCCTGGTTGGCGTTGGTGGAGATCTCCCCGATCGCCAGGCCCATCTCGTCGCCACCGGCGGCCACGGTCTGCACGTCGGTGGAGACGTCGTCGGCCGCACCGGCCACCATCCGCACCTGGGTGCCCGTCTCGGCGGCCAGCGCCGCGATGCGCCCGCTCATCGCGGTGAGCTGCTCGCTGCTGCCGGCGATGGTCTGCGCGCTGCCCACCAGGGACGACACCATGCGCCGGATGCCGGTGGTGGCGTCGTTGACGGCCTGCGCCATCTGCCCCAGCTCGTCGCGGGAGGTGACGGGCACCTGCTGGGTGAGGTCGCCGTCGGCGAGGCCGCGCAGCGCGTCCTGCACCTGCCGCAGCGGGCGGTTGATGGAGCGCGCCACCGCCAGGCCCAGGGCCAGGGCGATGACCAGGCCGAACGCCAGGGCGACGAGGGTCTGGGTGCGCGCGGTGTCGTACTGGGCCGCCGCGTCGGCGCTCAGCGCCCTCGCCTCGGCCTCCTCGACCTCCTGCAGGGCGTCGACGGCGTCCAGCATCGCGGCCTGGGTGCGGCCGAACGTCGGGCCGACCTGGTCACCGGCGGGCATCACGAAGCCGGCCGGCGGCGCCTCGTGGAAGGCGAGGATGTTGCGCAGCGTGATGTAGTAGGTGGTGTTCTCCAGGAACGCCTCGACCGCGGCGTCGCGGGCCTCGGTGTGCACGCCGTTGACGGCGTAGGCGTCCACGGCGTCCAGGGCGTCCTGCTCCGCCTGCTTGATGTCGGGCACCATCGCCTGCGCCACGGCGGGGTCGCTGTTGACGATGGCGAAGAAGGAGTTCATCTGGTAGTAGCTGCGGGTGAGGTCGCCGCGCACGTCGTTGAGCAGGCGCAGGCCGGTGACGTGGCGCTGCTCGATCCGCTCGAGGTTCTCGTCCATCGTCGCCATGCGGTCGATCGCCAGAGCGTTCACCCCGACCGCCACCGCCGCCACCAGCCCCAGCGACGTGAGGATCTTCGTGTGGACGCTGAAGTCCGCGAAGCGTCCCCGGCGCCCCGCGGGCGCCCCCCGACCTGCGTCCGTGCCTGCCATGCCGACGGCTCCTCCTCCTCCGGGCGGGGACCTCCCCGCTCTCCAGCCATCGGCACGGCCCCGCCGGGACTTGACCGCCCGGGCTTACCATCGGCGGTCGTGACGCTGACCACCGACGCCCCGACCACGCCCAGCGGGCCGACCGGGCCGCTGCCCACCACACGCCGTCGCCTCACCGGCTGGGGCCGCACCGCCCCCACGACCGCCGACGTGCTGCGCACCTCGGACGTGGACGTCCTCGCCCGCGCGGTGCGCGGCGCCGGCGAGCGCGGGATCATCGCCCGCGGCCTGGGGCGCAGCTACGGCGACCCCGCGCAGAACGCCGGCGGCCTCGTCGTCGACATGACCGCCTTCGACCGCATCCACCGCATCGACGTCGACGAGGCCCTCGTGGACGTCGACGCGGGCGTCTCCCTCGACACCCTGCTGCGCACCCTCGTCCCGCACGGGCTGTGGATCCCCGTGCTGCCCGGCACCCGGCAGGTCACCGTCGGCGGCGCGATCGGCGCCGACATCCACGGCGGCAACCACCACACCCAGGGCAGCTTCACCAACCACGTCGTCTCGATGGACCTGCTCACCGCCGACGGCAGCGTCCGCACCCTCACCCCGCACGGTCCCGAGCGCGACCTGTTCCTCGCCACCGCCGGCGGCATGGGCCTCACCGGCATCGTGCTGCGGGCCCGGATCAGGCTGGACCGGGTGGAGACGTCGTACTTCATCGCCGACGTCGAGCAGGCCCCCGACTTCGACGACATGCTCGCCCGGCTGCAGAAGAACGACGAGAGGTACACGTACTCCAAGACGTGGTTCGACTCCGTGACCACCGGCGAGCACATGGGCCGCGGTTTCCTGCTGCGCGGCTCCTCCGCGAAGCTGGAGGACCTGCCGGCGAAGCTGCGCAAGGACCCGCTGAAGTTCGACGCGCCCCAGCTGGCGACGTTCCCCGACGTGTTCCCGCCCGGGATGCTCAACCGCTGGACGGCGAAGGCGCTGAACGAGTTCTACTACCGCAAGGCCAAGACGCAGACCGGCGTCGTGCAGAACATCACGCAGTTCTACCACCTGCTCGACCTGTTCGCGGAGTGGAACCGCGCCTACGGCCCGCACGGGTTCCTGCAGTACCAGTTCGTCGTCCCCTTCGAGCGGGTGGACGTGCTGCGCCGCAGCATGGAGACGATCGTGGAGTCCGGGCACATCTCCGCGCTCAACGTCCTCAAGCGCTTCGGGAAGGGCAACGACGCGCACCTGTCCTTCCCGACGGAGGGCTGGACGCTGGCGGTGGACCTGCCCGTGGCCCCCGGCCTGCACGAGCTGTGCGAGACCCTCGACGAGATGGTGCTCTCCGCCGGCGGGCGCCTGTACCTGGCCAAGGACTCCCGCACCACCGCCGACCGGCTGGCGCGGATGTACCCCAGGCTGGAGGAGTGGCGCGGCATCCGCGACGCCGTCGACCCCGGGCGCCGGTTCGCCTCCGACCAGGCGCGGCGCCTGCAGCTGGTCGGCCCCGCCCGCTGAGGGCGCCGCGCTAGCCCTCCTCCCGCGCCGGGGCGTCCGACGGCAGCACGATCGTGCCCGGCGGCCGCCCCGGCCAGCCCCGCAGCAGCTCCAGCAGCTCCCCCTCCGGCCGCGGCGCGCTGAACAGGTAGCCCTGCGCGCCGTCGCAGCCCAGCCGCCGCAGCCGGTCCGCCTGCTGCGGGGTCTGCACGCCCTCGGCGACGACCACGGGGCCCAGCGCCCGCCCGATGCCCACCACCGCCCGGACCACCGCGTCGCAGCTCGGGTCGGCGCCCAGCCCCGCCACCACCGAGGCGTCCACCTTCAGCACGTCCACGGGCAGCTCGCTGAGCCGGCCCAGGCTGGAGTGACCGGTGCCCAGGTCGTCCACCCCCAGGTGCACCCCCCGCTCGCGCAGCGCCCCGACGTCGTGGCGCATCGCGTCCAGCAGCGTCGGCGCCAGCCCCTCCGTCACCTCCAGCACCAGCCGGTCGGCCGGCAGTCCGTAGCGCTGCAGCGCGGCCAGCACGTCGCGCGCCAGCGCCCCCGAGCGCAGCTCGCGGCCGGAGACGTTGACGTGCACCGCGGGCGCCTCCGCGCCGAGCACCTCGCCCCACACCGCCGCCATCCGGCACGCCTCGCCCAGCACCCGGCGGCAGACGTCGTCCATCACCGGGTCGGTGGCCGCGACGTCGAGGAACTCCACCGGCGGCAGCAGCCCCCGGCTCGGGTGCCGCCAGCGCAGCAGCGCCTCCACCGCCAGGACCCGCCCGCTCACCAGGTCCACGACGGGCTGGCCGTGCAGGACGAGCTCGTCACCGGCCACGGCCGCGCGCAGCTCCGCCAGCAGCCGGCCCGAGCGCTCCCCCGCCGCCCGCCCGTCCTGCCCGTCCTGCGCGGCGTCGCGGACGAGGACCCCGTCCTTGCCGTCGTTCTTGACCGCGTACATCGTCGCGTCGGCCACCCGCAGCAGCTCCTCGACGCCGTCGCCGCTCGCCGCGAGGGTGGCGCCCACGCTGGCGCTGACCGAGGCGGTGCCGCTGCGCAGCTCGAACGGGCGGCGCAGCTCCTCCAGCGCGCGCTGCGCCACCGCGCGCAGCGCCGCCGCACCACCCACCGCCGGGCACACGATGGCGAACTCGTCGCCGCCGATCCGCGCGACGGTGTCGGCGGGCCGCACGCAGTGCTGCAACCGGGCGGCGGCCTGCACGAGCAGCTCGTCACCCGCGGCGTGCCCTGCGGTGTCGTTGACCGCCTTGAAGCCGTCCAGGTCCAGGTAGACCAGGCCGGCCCGCTGCCCCGAGCGGGCCGTCTCCGCCAGCGCGTGCTCCAGCCGGTCGGCGAGCAGCGCCCGGTTGGGCAGACCGGTGAGGGGGTCGTGCAGCGCCTGGCGGGTGAGGGCCGCCTCCGTCTGCCGGCGCGCGGTGACGTCCTCGACGAGGATGAGGACGGTGCGCTCGCCCTCCCCGGGGCTGAGCGCCGCCGCCGAGCACGACCCCCACACGACGGTGCCGTCCGGGCGCACGAAGCGCGCCTCGATGCGGACGCTGCCCACCCGGCCCGCCACGAGCTCGACGATGTGCGGCAGCCCCTCCTCCCGGGCGCTCTCGTCGCTGAAGTCCAGCAGCGCGCGGCCCACCAGGTCCGGGGCGCTGCGGCCGGTGAACCGGCACAGCGCCTCGTTGACCTGCAGCAGCCGGCCCGGCAGGGAGGGCGCGAGGGACGCCAGGGCCATGCCGACCGGCGCGCTCTCGAACGCCAGCCGGAAGCGCTGCTCGCTGGCGGCCAGCGCCGCCGCCGCCCGCTGCTGCTCGGTCACGTCGGTGGCGATGCCGATGAACCCCGTGATCCGCTGCTGCTCGTCGCGCATCGCGCTGGTGGTGAGCCGCACCTGCAGCCGGCGGCCGTCGCGGGTGACGTAGGTCCACCGGTTCGTCTCCGCCCGCCCCAGCACCGCCTCCTGGACCATCACGGAGAAGCCGGGTTCGATGCCGAGCTCCCCGGCGCGGTGCGCGACCTCGGCGGGATCGTGCCACCGCAGCGGCGAGGAACCCAGCACCTCCGCCTCGGAGTACCCCAGCAGCCGCTGCGCCCCCACGTTGAAGTGGACGATGCGGCCGGTGGGGTCGGTGGCGATCACGCCCTGCTCGGTGGCCGCGGCGAGCACCCCGGCGAGCAGGTCGCGGGTGCCGGCCACCGCCGCCGCGTCCCGCCGGGCGGCGGTGACGTCGTGGAAGGCGACGACGGCCCCGTGCTCGCCGGGCGCCCCCGGCAGCGGCCGCGCGGTGTAGCGGTACACCGCGTCCGCCGGGACGGCGCCGGGGCCCGGCCTCGCCTCGCCCTCCACCTCCTCCCCCGCCAGCGCGCGCACGAGCGGCAGCTCCTGCGCGCCCATCGGCCTGCCGTCGAGGTGGCGCAGCTGGTAGTGCCCGACCCAGTCGTCCGTGCCGCCGGCGTGCCCCGGCACGCCGAGCAGCTGCTGCGCGCGGGGGTTGTCCAGCAGGCGGTGGCCCGCGGCGTCCACCACGAGGACGCCGTCGCCGATGCTGCGCACCACGGCGTCGAGCAGCTCGGTCTGCTCCACCGAGCGGCGGTGGGCCTCGTGCAGGCCGTCGATGAGGGCCTGCCGCTCCTCGTGCTGCAGCGCCAGCAGCAGGGACACGCCGGTGCAGGCCCCGGTGAACGCCTGCGCCATGAGGACGCCCGCGCCGGACCCGTCCACCCCGAAGGGGCCGTGCCCGGTGGCGGTGGCGAACGCGACGAGCACCGCGGCGAGCAGGGCGTGCAGGGCGGTGGTCGTCGCGCTCGCCCGCAGCGCCACGACCACGCTCAGCACGAGCAGCACGAAGGACAGCGGCCGCGGCAGGTCCATGCGCAGCACGAGCACGTAACCCGTCACCAGCAGCGCCACGATCACCACCACCTCGGCGGCGCGCCCGGGGCCGACCGGCGCCGCGCGCGGCGGGCAGCACGCCAGCCGCAGCCCCACCGCCGCGACGACGAACGTGCTGACACCCACGCGCAGCACCCACGCCCCCAGGGCCGCGAGCAGCTCGCCGGCACCGGCGTGCTGCTGCACCGCGAAGGCGGTGGACCCCACCAGGCCGCTGGCGAGCGCCCCGGCGAGCGCGGCCAGCAGCAGCACCCCCAGGTGCGCCGGCCGGCGCAGCGGCCAGCCGGGGGCGCGGGCCAGCGCGCGGTGGACCGCGCAGGCGACGAGCGGGGTGACGGCGTTGGCCACCGCCAGCGGCAGGGCGAGCGTCGCGGACAGGTCGGTGAGGACGGTGACGACGAGGGCGGTGGCACCGATCAGGGCGGTGTCGAGGGCGCGCGCGCGCACGTCGTCCCACGCCGAGGCCAGCCAGAGGAAGGCCACCCCCGACGCCGGCCACAGCGCGGCGAGGAGGTCGGGTTCCGGGCGGGTGGCGCGGCCGAGGAAGCACGCGGCGGCGAAGGCCAGCAGGAAGGCCGGCCGGCGCAGCAGGAGCAGCCGGCGGGCGCCCACCGCACCCAGCTCCCACGCCGGCAGCACGGCGGGGACGGGCACGGCGACGGGGGCGGCCGCGGAGCCGCCCGGACGTGCCGCGTCCTCGTGGACCACAGCCGCTCTCCCGAGGCAGGCCGATGCGCAGCAGAGCCCCGTTCCCGAGCTCCACCAGCAGGTCCCACCCCGCCGCCCCGGTGAAACCTGCGCCGGCCGGCGGGGGCGCCCCTCCCACGCCGGCCCCACCGCGATGTCCGATGACCGCCGGACCGCGCCGCCCGCGGCGGGCAGACTCGGGGGCGTGACGACGACAGCCGCCCCGGTACCGGCGCACCCGCCGGTCGCGGTGCTGCACGGGCGGGGCCTGGACGCCGAGGCGTGCTACCGCGCCGTCGCCGGTCGCGACCCCCGCTTCGACGGGCGCCTCTACCTGGGCGTCGCGACCACCGGCATCT
>NZ_BAABIL010000557.1:0-1714 GCF_039542765.1 Kineococcus glutinatus | reverse complement strand
CGCCCACCGGCTGGGCGCCAGCCGGTGGAACCAGCGGCCCACCGCCGCCCAGGCGTCCTCCAGCCGGTGCGAGGGCGACACCGCCCGCGGCTGCACGGACTCCAGCAGGCGGGCGACCTCCTCGGCCCCGGGGGAGTCCGCGGCGCCGGCCAGCAGCGCGAGGGCCTCCTGCTTGCGCCGCTGCGACAGGCGCCCGGCCAGCCCGTCCACCAGCACGAACGCCGCGCCCGCCACCCGCTCGTCGGGGTCCAGCGGCCGGCGGGCCCGCCAGCGCCAGGCACCGGTGACCAGCAGCGCCAGCACCACGTACATGATCGCCGGGGCGGGTTCGTAGAAGTAGTCGTTGTCGGCGGTGACGAACTTGCCGACCTCGTCGATGAACAACCCGAAACCCGCCCCGCCCAGCAGCGCCGCCACCGGCCGCGGGCCCGGCCCCACGTACGCCAGCTGCAGCACCACCGCCGCCAGCATCAGCAGGCCGCCGGGCAGCACGTGGGCCACGTGCAGCTCGGAGTCGCCGCCGATGCGCGGGAACCCCGTCGCCGCCAGGAACCCCCGCGTCAGCAGGATCGTGCAGACCGCCGCCACCACCAGGGTCGTCAGGTGCTCCACGGCCCGCGCGCTGCGGACCAGGTCGACGTGCAGCCGCCGCGCCAGGCGCCTCACCCGCCCGCGGACCCCTCAGCCCCGGCGGGGGCCGTCGTCGCGACGGCGCAGGTAGCGCTCGAACTCCCGCGCGATCGCCTCACCGGAGGCCTCCGGCAGCTCGGCGGTGTCCTTGGCCTCCTCCAGCTGCTGGACGTACTCGGCGATCTCGGTGTCCTCCTCCGCCAGCTCGTCCACCCCCCGCTCCCAGGCGCGCGCGTCCTCGGGCAGGTCCTCCAGCGGGATCGCGATGTCGAGCAGCTCCTCCACCCGGTGCAGCAGCGCCAAGGTCCCCTTCGGCGACGGCGGCTGGCCCACGTAGTGCGGCACCGCCGCCCACAGCGACAGCGCCGGGATGCCCGCGGCGGAGACGAACTCCTGCACCACGCCCACGATGCCGGTGGGCCCCTCGTAGCGGGAGCGCTCGATGGCCAGGCGGTCGATGAGGTCGTCGTCGTCGGTGGTGCTCGTCACCGGCAGCGGCCGGGTGTGCGGGACGTCGGCCAGCAGCGCCCCGAGCGTCAGCACCAGCGAGGCGCCGTTGCCGCGGGCGTGCTCGACGACCTCGCGCGCGTACGTCTTCCAGCGCATGGACGGCTCGATGCCCCGCACCAGCAGCACGTCGCGCGCGGAGTCCGGCGGGCGGGCCCAGGACACGCGCGTCGTCGGCCACACCAGCTGGCGGCGGCCGTCGTCGTCGAGGTGGACGGTGGGCCGGTTGACCTGGAAGTCGTGGTACTCCTCCGGGTCGAACTCGGCCAGCTCGTGGGCGCCCCAGACGCGGTGCAGGTGCGCGACGGCCTGGCTGGCCGCCTCGCCGGCGTCGTTCCACCCCTCGAACGCGGCGATGACGACCGGGTCCCGCAGCGGGAACGGCGGTCGCCCGGCGGTCGGGGGACCTGGCTGCTCAGTCACGCACGCACCTCCGTGCCGGCCCGGTGCCGGCGCGCCCAGCCTAGGGCGTGACCGGGCCCGCGCAGCGCGGGGAGCGCCGCCACCCGCCCCCGCCCACCCCCGGGGAGGCCGCCGGCCCGGGCACGCCGGCGGGCGGTGGCCCCTACACTCCGGC
>NZ_BAABIL010000556.1:0-1790 GCF_039542765.1 Kineococcus glutinatus | reverse complement strand
CCTGCTCCGCGCCGGTCTCCCCCGCCACGGCCCGCGCCGCCGTCGCGAGGTCGCTGCCGCGGGCCCCGTCCACCACGCGCAGCGTGCTGGCCGACACCACCAGCAGCACGCCCCCGGCGCCGCGCACCAGCCGGCGGGCGTCGTCGCCGGCCGGGCCGAGGTCGGCGAGCTCGGCCTCCAGGCGCAGCCGGGTGAGGACCGCTGCGTCGGCCACCGGGTCGACGACGACCAGGCCGGTGTCGCGCAGGTAGCCGAGCAGGGCGTCGGCGTCCTCGCCGAGCTGCTCGCGGAACTCCGCCACCGCCAGGCCGCGCGCCATGCAGCGCAGCTCCCCGACGGTCTGGGCGTGCAGCTCGACCCACGTGCCGCCCTGCTCGACGTGGCACACCGGTGCGCCGTCGCGGGCGCTGCGCAGGGGGGCGCCGTCCGCGCCGCTGGTGACGACGCTGCCCACGAGGTAGGCCGTGGTCGAGGGCTGGTGCGTGCGGTGCTGGCGCATCGGGGACCTCCTGGCGTCGGGCCCCGGTGCCGGGGCTCCAGGGGAGGAGCATCGGCACGCCGGTCCTGATCCTCGAGCGCCCGACCGCCCGAACCGCCCGAACCGCCCGAACCCGGGGATCAGCGCCGCCGGGGCCCCGCGGCGGCGCCCGGACCCGGAGAAGGGCGCCCGGGAGGGCGCCCGGGCCGGCGGGCGGTCAGACCCCCGCCAGCCCCCGCCGCGCCAGCAGCGGCTCGATGCTCGCGTCGCGGCCGCGGAACTCCCGGTACGCCGCCAGCGGGTCGGTGCTGCCCCCGCGGGCCAGCACGAGGCGGCGGAAGCGCTCCCCGTTCTCCCGCCGCAGCCCGCCGTTCTCGGCGAACCACTCCACGGTGTCGGCGTCCAGCACCTCGCTCCAGACGTAGGAGTAGTACGCCGCCGCGTACCCGCCGCCGAAGACGTGGTTGAAGTAGGTGCTGCGGTAGCGCGGCGGCACCTCCGCCAGCGCCACGCCCGCCTCCTCCAGCGCGCGGGCCTCGAACGCCTCGACGTCGTCGGGACCCAGCCCGTCCAGCCCGCCGGCCGGCACCCGGTGCCAGGCCTGGTCCAGCAGCGCCGCCGCGAGGTACTCGGTCGTGGCGAAACCCTGACCCTCCCGCTGCGCCGCCGCCAGCGCCTCCAGCGCCGCCGCCGGCAGCGGCTCACCGGTGAGGTGGTGGCGGGCGTAGCCGGGCAGCACCTCGGGGTGGAACGCCCACATCTCGTTGACCTGGGAGGGGAACTCCACGAAGTCGCGCGGCACCGACGTGCCGGAGAAGCGCGGGTAGCGGACGTCGGACAGCAGCCCGTGCAGCGCGTGGCCGAACTCGTGGAACAGCGTGACCACCTCGTCGAGGCTGAGCAGCGCCGGCTCCCCCGGTGCCGGCGGCGGCACGTTGAGCACGTTGACCACCACCGGGCGGGTGCCCAGCAGGTGCGACTGCTCCACGAACGACGTCATCCACGCCCCGCCCCGCTTCGACGGCCGGGCGAAGAGGTCGGCGAGGTACAGCCCCAGCGCGGAACCGTCGGCGTCCAGCACCTCGAACACCCGCACCCCCGGCGAGTGCCCCGGCAGGTCGGGCCGCTCGGTGAACGAGAGCCCGTACAGGCGGGTGGCGGTGGCGAAGACGCCCTCGCGCAGCACCCGGTCCGCCTCGAAGTACGGCCGCAGCGCGTCGGCGTCCAGCGCCGAGCGGTCCGCGCGCGCCCGCTCGGCCAGGTGCGCCCAGTCCCACGCCCGCAGCGGCCCCTCGACCCCGTCGGCCGCCAG
>NZ_BAABIL010000555.1:0-8437 GCF_039542765.1 Kineococcus glutinatus | reverse complement strand
TTCCAGCGCGTCATCGACGAGGTGGAGCCGCTGGACGCGGCCGCGGTGGACCGGGTGCTGTGGGTGCACGCCACCCTGGTGCGCACGGCGCTGGCCGTCCACGAGCGCTACGGCCGCGCGCCCTCGGCGGCGGAGCGGGCTGAGTACTACGCGCAGTCCAAGGCGTTCGCCGTCGCGTTCCGGGTGCCCGCCGGGCGCATCCCCCCGACGTGGGCGGACTTCGAGGACTACTGGGCCGCGATGCTGCCGCGGCTGGCGGTGCCGCCGGAGGTCCTCGACGTCGGCCGCGCGCTGCTCGCCCCCCGCCTCGTGCCGCCGGTGCCCGGTGGCCTGCCCCTGCTGCGGGCCGTGACCGCCGACCTGCTGCCCGAACCCGTCCGCGCCGGCTACGGGCTCGCGCTGGGCCCGGCGCAGCGGGCGCAGCTGCGCGCCTTCGCCGCGGTGGGGCGGCACCTGGTGCCCCGGGCGCCGCGGCGGGCGCGGGAGTTCCCGATCGTGCAGCGCTGCCGGGACCGGGTGGCCGCCGGCGCGGGCGCACCCGCTGCCGGCACCGCTCAGAGCACGTGGCGCAGGTAGCGCTGCGGGGCGTCGAGGAACAGCCGCCAGTTCGTCACGATCCCCAGGTCCTCCCACGCGACGGGCGAGATGCCGTCGGCGTCGAGCTGCAGCAGGTGCGCCCCCGGCAGGGCGGTCAGCAGCGGGGAGTGCGTCGCGCACAGCACCTGCCGGCCGGTGCGCGCCATCTCCGCCAGGGCGCCCAGCAGCGCCAGCGACGACGTGAACGACAGCGCGGACTCCGGCTCGTCGAGCAGCACGGTGCCGGCGTCGCGGACCCAGTCGCTGCCCAGCACCTCCACGAACGACTCGCCGTGGCTCACCAGGTGCAGCGGGTGCGGGCGCGGCGGGCCGTCACCGAGCGCCGCCGCCTCCTCCAGGTAGCTGTAGAAGCGGTGCATCGTCTCCGCGCGCAGGAAGAACGCCGTCCGGTTCGCCCCCGCCGAGCGCACCGCCCGCAGCCGCCGGCCGAGGTCGGAGCGGTCCGTGCCGCAGCTGCGCCCGCCACCGGCCAGGTGGTCGCTGCTGCCGCCCTCCACCGGCGCGCCGAGGACGTCGGCGACGGCCTCCACGAGCGTCGACTTGCCCGCCCCGTTCCCGCCCACGAGGAACGTCACCCCGGGCGGCAGGTCGAGGCCGCGGGTGAGCAGGTGGGCCACGGCGGGCACGGAGTCCGGCCACGCGGCGGGGTCGGGGACCTCACCGGGCAGGGCCTCGACGCGGCGCACCGGGTGGGACGGCAGCACGTGGCGGGAGGGCGGCACGCGGCGCAGTCTGGCGGCGGCCACCGACACCCGCCCCGGGGCGCGCGACGGGGCCGTCCCCCGACCCGCCGGTCACGCCGCGGGAGGCAGGTCCGCCAGCGGCACCGGCCGCGCGAGGTGGTAGCCCTGCCCCCAGTGCACGCCCAGCTCCCGCAACCGGGTCAGCTCCGCCGCCGTCTCGACGCCCTCGGCCACGAGGCGGGCGCCGGTGGCGCCGGCGAAGGCCACGAGGGCGGCGGCCAGCGCGCCGCGGGAGGTGTCGGCGTCGATGCCCCGCACCAGGCTGATGTCGAGCTTCACGACGTCCGGCACCAGCGCGAGGACGTGGCGCATGCTGGCGTAGCCGGCGCCGGTGTCGTCGACGGCCACCCGCAGACCCCGCGCCCGCAGCGGCTCCAGCGCCTGCCGCAGCCGGGAGTAGTCGTCGATCGCCTCGTGCTCGGTGACCTCCACGACGAGCCGCTCCAGCCGGTGCCCGGCCAGCAGCCGGGCGAAGGCCGGGGTGGCGATGGTGGCGGGGGAGGCGTTGACGGCGAGGAAGCCCGGCAGCAGCGGCAGCGCCTCCAGCGCGTTGGCGACGGCGCGCAGCTCCAGGGCCGCGCCCGCGCCCACGAGGGCCGCCTCGGCGAACCAGCGGTCCGGTGCGGGCGTGCCGGCGGGGAACCGGCTGAGGGCCTCCGCGCCGACGGTGCGCAGCGAGGTGAGGTCCACCACCGGCTGGTAGACCATCCGCGGCCCGCCCCCGGTGCGCAGGTCGTCCAACCGGGCCAGGACGCCGCGGCGGTGGGTGTCGGCCCGGTCCTCGTCCTCCACGAGCTCCATGACGGCGCCGGCCACGGCCTGCAGGATCCCCACGTCGCGGTCGCGCAGCGTGGGGTCCGGGGCCCGGGAGACGGTGCAGAGCGTGCCGTACAGCCGCCCGTCGCGCCGCTGCAGCGGGACGCCGACGTAGGAGCCGACGCCCAGCTCGCGGTGGCTGCGGGTCGTGTCGTGCGGGGGGCGGGCGGTGTCCGGGACGACGAGGGGCGCGCCGCCGGCGACCACGGTGCCGCACAGGCTGCCCAGCAACGGCTCCGTGTGCCCGACGGCGATGGGCAGCGGGTGCGGGGAGACCAGGTTGCGGTAGCGGCGGTGGTCGTCCTCCAGGGTGCTGATGTAGGCGAGGTCGGCGCCCACCTGCTCGCGGACCACGCCCAGCAGGGCGTCCACCGCTCCCGGAGCGGTGCCGGGACGCGGCAGCGCGGTGCCGGGACTGGTCCCGCCGGCGGTCGCGGCCGGCGAGGGCGCGGGACCGGCCGCGGGGGCGGCCACCGCGCGGACCACCGCAGCAGCGCCGGTGGGCGGGTTCGCCGGCCCGCCCGCGCGCTGCCGCCGGGACGCCTTGTCGACGTACATGGCCGCGTCGGCATCGGCCCAGGCGGCCGCCAGGCCCCCGTCGCACCGGCGCGGGGACGCGCCGGCGGAGACGTCGACACCGGTGGCCGCCAGCAGGTCGCGCAGGTCCGCGACGAGCTCCTCCGCACCCGCGAGGTCCGTGGCGGGCAGCAGCAGGCCGAACTCGTCGCCGCCCAGGCGGGCCAGCAGGTCGCTGGTGCGCAGCCGCTTGCCGATCACGGTGGCGACCTGGCGCAGCAGGTGGTCCCCGGCCTCGTGGCCCAGGACGTCGTTGACGTCCTTGAGCCCGTCGAGGTCCAGGACGACGACCGAGGCCGGCGCGGCGTAGCGGGCGGCGCGCGCCTCCTCCGCTGCCAGCGCGGCGTCCCACGCCCGGCGGTTGCCCACCCCGGTGAGGGGGTCGGTGTGCGCCGCCTGCTCGGCGCGCTCGGCCCGCCGCACCTGGTCGGCCAGCTGCAGCTCCTGCGCCAGCAGCACGCCGAGCATCCCCGCCTGCACCTGGACGGTCGGCAGCGCCCGCTCCAGGCCGGGCACCTCCCGCCGGCCGATCGCGCACACCGTGGCCAGCACCTCCCCGCTGGGGGCGGTGACGGGCACCACGATCACCGCGGCGGCGTCGGTGCCGCTGGCCTCGCGCGCCCGCACCAGGGCGGGCACGTCGTCGACGCGGCCGGCCGCGGCGGGGGCCGCACCCGCCAGCACCTGGCGGCAGTAGCTGGCCCCCCACGGCTGCGACGAGCCGGTCGCGAGGCCGTCGACGGGGTCCACCGCGGCCAGCACCACCTGCTCGTCGCCGACCCGGCGCGCGACCCACCAGCTGTCCAGGCCGATGCGCTGGCGCATGTCGGCCAGCGTGCGCTCGGCGGCGCTCGCGAAGTCCGTCACCGCACCCGTCCCCGACGCCGCCGCCGTGACCCGGTCCGTGGTCCCGCTCACCCTCAACCCCCGCACGGCTCCGGCCCACCCACCGCCAGGAGCGGACCCGCGGGATCCATCGGCACGCCGGCGCCCCGGCTGCAGCTCCCCGCCACCACCCGTCGTGTGACGTGCGCCACGCGGCGTGCCGGTGCCGGTGGCGGCCGGCCCACCGTGCGCGCGCTCTCCCGCACCGGTCTACGGTCGAGGCCATGACGACGTCCCCCGCGCTGTCCCCGACCCTGACCCTCAACGACGGCAACACCATCCCCCAGCTCGGCCTCGGCGTCTTCCAGACCCCGCCGGACGAGACGGCCCAGGTCGTGCGCACCGCGCTGGAGGCCGGCTACCGGCTCGTCGACACCGCGCAGGGCTACCAGAACGAGGAGGGCGTCGGCGAGGCGCTCGCCACCGCCGACGTGCCCCGCGAGGAGGTCTTCGTCACCACCAAGCTCACCAACTCCGAGCACGGCCGCGACAAGGCGCTGCGCGCGTTCGACGAGAGCATGCGCAAGCTGCGCCTCGACGTCCTCGACCTCTTCCTCATCCACTGGCCGCTGCCCATGTTCGACCAGTACGTCGAGACCTGGAAGGCGCTGGAGGAGCTGCAGCGCGACGGGCGCGTCCGCTCCATCGGCGTCTCCAACTTCACCGTCGCCCACCTGCAGCGCCTGGCCCGCGAGAGCGAGGTCGTCCCCGCCCTCAACCAGATCGAGCTGCACCCCTGGTTCCCGCAGGCCGAGCTGCGCGCCCACCACGCCGAGCACGGCATCGTCACGCAGGCGTGGAGCCCCATCGGGCAGGGCAAGGGCCTGCTCGAGGAGGACGCCGTGCAGCAGGTCGCCGCCGCCACCGGCCGCACCCCCGCGCAGGTCGTGCTGCGCTGGCACGTGCAGCTCGGCAACGACGTCATCCCCAAGTCCGTCACCCCCGAGCGCATCCGGGAGAACCTGCGGGTGTTCGACTTCGAGCTCGACGAGCAGCAGATGGCGACGCTCGCCGGCCTGGACGCCGGCCGGCGCCTCGGCCCGGACCCGGAGACGTTCGACCGGCGCTGAGCGCCTGACGGGGGGCGGGCGCTGCGCCGTCCGTCCCCGTCAGGGCCGCAGGTAGAGGCGGCGGGCGTGCAGCACGCACGCCAGCGCCGTCCACGCCACCACCAGCGCCACCGTCCACACCACCTGCGGGTGCTCCCCGAGGCCCAGCGCACCGGCCAGCGCCGCCCCCGCGCGTTCGTCCGGCGCCGGTGCGGCCGGGTCCGCGGCGTCCGCCCGTCCCAGCACCGCCGTCAGCACGTGCGAGCCGAAGTAGACGAGCAGGCTGTTGCGCCCCAGCGCCACCAGCGGCCAGGACGCCCCGCGCAGCACCGCCCCGGTCGCCGGCCGGTCCAGCAGCACGTGCCCGGCCAGCAGCGCCAGCGCCACCCCCGCCGCCACCGGCAGCGCGAACGGCGCCGTCCACAGCCGCTTCATCGCCGGCACGTCCGCCCCGCCCAGCAGCGGCGGCAGCGACCCCGCCAGCACCCCCACCCCGAGCAGCCCCGCGGCCAGCGCCAGCACCAGCAGGACCAGCAGCGGCGGCCCGCGCCCCGGGGCCCCGCGCAGCCGCAGCAGCAGGTGCGCCACCGTCGCCCCCGCCGCCGCCGACACCAGCGCCCCCGCCACCGCCACCACCCCCTCCGGGTCGTGGCCCAGCGCCCCCTGCCCGTACACGTGCGCCGCGCCCAGCAGCGCCGGGTCCACCGCACCCGACGGGTTGCACCCCGCGGTGAGCTCCCCGCCGGGGCAGCCCGCGCCCCACGCCGACAGCAGCGCGGTGTGCGCGGCCGCCAGGCAAGCCGTCAGCAGCGCCCACCCCCGCCAGGTCCGGGTCAGCAGGTGACCCAGCGACAGCGCCACCACGACGACCGCGTAGAGCTGCAGCACCCCCGTCAGGCGCCAGGTGCCCACGTCCCAGCGGCCCGACGTCACGGCGTTGTAGAGCAGGCCGGCGACGAGCAGCACCAGCACCCGGCGCACCAGCGGCGACGCGGCGACGCGCCGGCGCAGGGCGAAGCCCAGGCCGCAGCCGGAGAGGGTGGCGAAGACCGGGAAGACGAGGTCCACCGGGTGCACGCCGGCCCAGGGGGCGTGCCCGAACCACGCCGGGGCCGCCCACAGGCTGTTCACCGCGACGCTGACGACGAGCAACCAGCCGCGCACCCAGTCCAGGCTCGTGATGCGCCCCGGCGCGGCCGGGGAGGTGGTGCCGCCGGTCCGCTGCTGCACGTCCTCGGCCGCCACCGGCCCATCCTCGCGCGCACCGGGCCCGGGCGGGGCGCCCGCGTCAGCCTAGGGCGTGCCGCTCCGGCGCCGGAGCGGGGGACGCCCCCAGCCGGCGCAGCCGGCCCAGGTCGTCCGCGGTCACCCACACCTCGACGATGCGGCCGGCCTCGAAGCGGTAGACGGCGAACTCCTGTGCGGTGACGGTGCGGCCCGTCGCCGGTACGCCGTGGAAGGTGCCCCGGTGCGTGCCGGTGTCGAGGAAGTGCGCGGCGACCCACGGTGCGTCCACGAGGAGGTGGCGCAGCTCCCAGCGCAGGTCCGGGAACGCGTCGACGGCCGCCGCGAGGCCGTCGGCGTACTCCTGCAGGGTGCGCTCCTCGCCGTCGACCCGCAGCCGGGGCGCGACGAACTCCCCGAGGCGGTCGAACTCGTGCGCGTTGCAGCAGGCGTTGTAGCGCCGGTAGATCGCCCGCAGGTCGTGCCCGCCCGGCTGGTCGGCCATGCCGCGAGGGTGGCAGGCGCGGGACCCCCGGTCCAGGGCGCGCTCCCGGGCCCGCCGCCGGGCGCCGAAACCCGGAGATGGGCGCTCCCGGGCCCGCCGCCGGTCGCCCGGACCCGGAGATGGGCGCTGGGGCGGGTCAGCCGCCCCGCAGCACCGCCGGCACGTCGAGGGCCGCCAGCCGCCGGGGGTCGGCGAGCACGTCGAGGCGCAGGACCCGGTCGCCCGCGACCTCGAACGCCATGACGGACACGGTCCGGCCGTCGACCACCGCGGCGACACCCGGGCGGCCACCGATGAGCACCGGCGTGGAGTGGGCGGCGAGCCGGGCGAACAGCACCGCCTGCCCGGCGATCGCCCGGGCCCCGGCGACGTGCTGCGTCCGCCCGCCGTGGTCCGCGTGCAGCACGGCGCCCTCGTCGAGCAGCCCCAGCAGCGCCGCGAAGTCGCCCCCCTGCGCGGCGGCGAGCCAGGCCTCCACGACCCGGCGAGCGCGGCGGGCGTCCGCCCGGGTCGGTACCGGCGCACCCCGCACCCGTCGCCGGGCCCTGGAGGCGAGCTGCCTGGCGGCGTCCGGGCTGCGCTGCAGCACCTCGGCGACCTCCCCGAAGGGGCGGCCGAAGACGTCGTGCAGCACGAAGGCGAGCCGCTCGGCCGGGCTGAGCGTCTCGAGCACCACGAGGAGGGCGATGCCCACCTGCTCGCTGCGGGCGGCCTCGGCCTCGGGGTCCCCGGTCCCGGCGACGGGTTCGCCCGGCCACGCCTCCACCAGCCAGGACCGCTCGCGGGCGCGGCGCGCGGCGCGCAGCACGTCCAGGCTCACGCGCGAGACGACGGTCGTGAGCCACGCCTCCAGGTTCTCGATGCCGTCGGCGTCCACGCGCTGCAGCCGCAGCCAGGTCTCCTGCACGGCGTCCTCGGCGTCCGCCGGGGAGCCGAGCAGCCTGCTCGCGATCGCGCGCAACCGCGGCCGCTCCGCCTCGAACCGCCGCCCCAGCTCGTCGGGACCGACCACGTCACACCCTCCTGCGCTCCGGCGTCGACAGCTCGACGGGGGAAGGCCCCCGTCCGTGACACCGGACAGGAGCCGAACCATGGACGCACCCATCCTCGTGACCGGGGGGACCGGCACCATCGGGCGCCGCGTCGTCCCGCTGCTGCGCGCCGCGGGCCGCGACGTCCGCACGCTCAGCCGGCACCCGCACCCGGGTGCCGGGGGGTCCCGGCACTTCCTGGGCGACACCGTCGCCGGACGCGGCCTGCGGCCGGCGCTCGCCGGGGTCGGCGTCGTGCTGCACCTGGCGGGCGGCGCGAAGGGGGACGACACCGCGGCGCGCCACCTCGCCGCCGCGGCCGCAGCGGCCGGCGTCGGGCACGTCGTCCTCGTCTCGGTGGTCGGCGCCGACCGCGTGCCGGTCGGCTACTTCCGCGCCAAGGCCGCGGCCGAGCAGGCCGTCATCGGCTCGGGCATCCCCTGGACCGTCCTGCGCGTCGCCCAGCTGCACGACCTCGCGCTGCGCGCGGTGACGGCCCTGGCCCGCCTCCCGATCACACCGGTGCCGCGGGGCGTGCGCCTGGAGCCGGTCCACGGCGAGGAGGTCGCGGCCCGGCTCGCCGACCTCGCCCTCGCCGCCCCGTCCGGGCGGGCGCGAGACCTCGCCGGTCCCCAGGTGCTGGACGTCGCGGCGCTGCTCGCCGCGGTCGACGCGCGGCGGGCCCACCCCCGCCGGACGCTGCCGGTGCCCCTGCCGGGGGCCGCGGGCCGGGCCTACCGCGCCGGGGAGAACCTCGCGGGGCCGCAGGCGCAGCGGGGGGCGCGGACCTGGGCGGACTTCCTGGCGGAGCGGGCGGTGGTGCGGGCGGGCGCCGCGGGGTAGGGCCGGCTACACGCGCCGCCAGATGTCGCGCAGCCCCCACGGCACGGCGACGACCAGCCAGAACACCCAGAAGATCGGCCACCCCGGGCCGGGCAGCACCACGGGCAGCAGCAGCGGGCTGGACCACACCAGCGTGCACACCACCCGCCCGCGGGGGCCGAACGTCAC
>NZ_BAABIL010000554.1:0-2468 GCF_039542765.1 Kineococcus glutinatus | reverse complement strand
GGCGCACACCGGCACCGCCGCCCACGACGGCGGGGCGGCCGGCGACCACGCGGCCGACGGGCACGCGGAGGGCGGACCGAGCGGGGAGGCGGCCGCGGCCCTCGGCGGGCTGGAGGTCGCGCGGGGCGGCTACGCCCTGCACGTCCCCGCCGCCCTGCCCGCCGGGCCGGCCACCACCCTCGCGTTCCGCATCAGCGGGCCCGACGGGCAGCCGGTCACCGCCTACGACACCGCGCACGAGGAGGACCTCCACCTCTTCGCCGTCCGGCGCGACACCGCGGGCTACCAGCACGTGCACCCCGTCCTCGCCGCCGACGGCACCTGGAGCGTCCCGCTGGCCCTCACCCCCGGCGACTGGCGCGTCGTCGCGGACTTCGACCCCGCCGGCGGCCCGGCGACCACCCTCGGGGCCGACGTCGCGGTCGCCGGGGCCTACGAGCCGCAGCCGCTGCCCGCCCCCTCGACCACGGCGGTCGTCGACGGCTACACCGTCACCCTCACCGGGCGGCTCGTCCCCGGCGAGCCGTCGGCGCTCACCCTCTCCGTCAGCCGCGCCGGGCGGCCGGTCACCGACCTGCAGCCCTACCTCGGCGCCTACGGCCACCTCGTCGCCCTGCGGGTGGGCGACCTCGGGATGCTGCACGTCCACCCGGACGGCGACCCCGGCCGGGTGCCCGCGGGACCCGACATCACGTTCACCGCCACCGCCCCGTCGGCGGGCGACCACCGGCTCGCGCTGGACTTCCGGCACGGCGACGTCGTGCGCACCGCGCAGTTCACCGTCCGCGCCGGGGACCCCGCACCCGCCCCGGTCACACCCACCGCCCCGGCCGCACCCGCACCCGCCGCCGCTGACGGCCACGACCACCAGCACGAGCCCGAGGAGGGGCGATGACCCCCACCACCCCCCGCCCCACCGACGCCGGCCCCACCGACGCCCGACCCACCGGCGCCGGGCAGGTCGAGCTCCTCATCGGCGGCATGACCTGCGCGTCGTGCGCCGCGCGGATCGAGCGCAAGCTCAACAAGCTCGACGGCGTCAGCGCCACCGTCAACTACGCCACCGAGCGCGCCCGCGTCGCGCACCCGGCGGGCATCGCGCCCGAGGACCTCGTCGCCGTCGTGCAGAGCGCCGGCTACACCGCCCGGCTGCCCGAACCACCCCGTCCCGCCGCACCCGGTGACGGCCACGACCACCAGCACGAGCCCGACCCGGCCCGCGCGCTGCGCCAGCGGCTGCTGGTCTCCGCCGCGCTCGCCGCGCCCGTCGTGGTGCTGGCGATGGTCCCCGCGCTGCAGTTCACCTCCTGGCAGTGGCTCTCCCTGGCCCTCGCCGCCCCCGTCGTGGTGTGGGGCGCCTGGCCGTTCCACCGCGCCGCGTGGACCAACCTGCGGCACGGCACCTCCACGATGGACACCCTCGTCTCCCTGGGCACCCTCGCCGCCTTCGGCTGGTCGCTGCACGCGCTGTTCCTCGGCACCGCCGGCACCCCCGGCATGACGCACCCCTTCGAGCTCGGCCTGCGCCGCAGCGACGGCAGCGGCTCCCTCTACCTGGAGGTCGCCGCCGGCGTCACGACGTTCCTGCTCGCCGGCCGCTACGTCGAGGCCCGCTCCAAGCGCCGCGCCGGCGCCGCGCTGCGCGCCCTGCTGGAGCTGGGCGCCAAGGACGTCGCGCTGCTGCGCGACGGGCGGGAGCGGCGCGTGGACGTCGAGCACCTCGCCGTCGGCGACGAGTTCGTCGTCCGCCCCGGGGAGAAGGTCGCCACCGACGGCACCGTCGTGGACGGCTCCTCCGCCGTGGACGCCTCGATGCTCACCGGCGAGTCCGTGCCCGTCGAGGTCGCCCCGGGTGACGCCGTGGCCGGCGGCACCGTCAACGCCGGCGGCCGCCTCGTCGTGCGCGCCACCCGCGTCGGCGCCGACACCCAGCTCGCCCGGATGGCGCGGCTGGTGGAGGACGCCCAGAACGGCAAGGCGCAGGTGCAGCGGCTCGCCGACCGCGTCTCCGCCGTGTTCGTGCCCGTCGTGCTGCTGCTGGCCGCCGCCACCCTCGGTTTCTGGCTCGGCACCGGTGCGGGCGCCGGCACCGCGTTCGGCGCCGCCGTCGCCGTGCTGATCATCGCCTGCCCCTGCGCCCTGGGGCTCGCCACGCCCACCGCGCTGCTCGTCGGCACCGGCCGCGGCGCCCAGCTCGGCGTCCTCATCAAGGGCCCCGAGGTGCTGGAGTCCACCCGCCGCGTCGACACCGTCGTGCTGGACAAGACCGGCACCGTGACCACCGGCCGGATGGACCTGCTCGACGTCGTCGCCGCCGGCGGGGAGGACCCCGCGGAGGTGCTGCGGCTGGCCGGGGCGGTGGAGCACGCATCCGAGCACCCCGTGGCGCGGTCCGTGGTCGCGGCCGCCGAGCGGGCGGGTGCGCTGCCGGCCGTGGCGGGCTTCGCGAACCTCGCGGGCCTCGGCGT
>NZ_BAABIL010000553.1:0-2791 GCF_039542765.1 Kineococcus glutinatus | reverse complement strand
ACGAGTTCTTCGCCCGCAACCGCGAACTCCTCGAGGAGGCCGAGGAGCTGGAGCACCGCGTCCGCCTCGACGCCGCCATGCGCGAGCTGCTCGGCCTGCCCGCCGGCACCGCCGAGCTGCCCGTCGCCGACTTCTGCGCCGCCGTCCACGTCGACGACCGCGGGCCCTTCACCGGGACCAGGCGCACCAGCGCCGCCGTCACCTACCACTTCCGCGTCACCACCCCCGGCGGGCGGGTGCGCACCCTGCTCGGCTGGAGCGACACCGGCCAGGGCCTCGACGGCGGCGACGACGGCTGCGGCCCCCGCCGCGGCATGGCCCTGGACGCCTCCGGCGACGAGCGGCGAGCCAGCGACCTCGTCCGCCTCGTCCACAGCGACGGCCTCACCGGGCTGCCCAACCGCGCCCTGCTCGACGCCCGCCTCGCCGCCGCCCTGGCCGGCGCCGGGCCGCGCCGCAACGTCCTGCTGCTGCTGCTGGACCTGGACCGCTTCAAGCTCGTCAACGACACCCTCGGCCACCAGGTCGGGGACGCGCTGCTGCGGCAGGTGGCCGAGCGGCTGCGCACCACCGCGCCCCCCGGTTCCACCCTCGCCCGCCTCGGCGGCGACGAGTTCGTCCTGTGCGTGCCCGACGTCGAGCGCCCCGAGTCCGCCCTCGCGCTGGCCCGCAACGTCGCGCGGGTGCTGCGCGCCCCCCACCAGCTGCCCGGCACCCCCGAACCGCTCGTCTGCACCGCCAGCGTCGGGGTCGCCGTCGCCTCCTCCGGCAGCGCCGACGAGCTGTTCCGCTCCGCCGACACGGCCCTCTACCGCGCCAAGGACCTCGGCCGCGACCGCTGCGCCGTCTACGACAGCGCCATGCGCGACGAGGCCCGCGCCCGGCACGACTCCGAGACGCGGCTGCGCCGGGCGCTGCGCGAGGACGGGCTGCGGCTGCTGTGGCAGCCCGTCGTCGACCTGCGCGAGCGCCGCACCGTCGCCGCCGAGTGCCTCGTGCGCCTGCACGACGACGTGGCGGGCCTGCTGGAGCCGGCGGCGTTCGTCGACACCGCCGAGGAGACCGGCCTCATCGTCGACGTCGACTCCTGGGTGCTGCAGGCCGCCCTGCGCCAGCTGGCGCGCTGGCACGGGCGCGGCGAGCGGCTGCAGGTCGCGTTCAACGTCTCCGGCCGCACCCTGGAGCACCCGGCGTTCGCGCACCGCCTCGCCTCCAGCGTGCAGCGCCACGGCGCGCTGGGCGCCGGCCTGCTCGCCGAGATCACCGAGCGGACCCTCATCGACCTGTCCCCGCCCACCCGCGCCAGCCTGCAGGAGCTGCGCAGCGTCGGCGCGAGCATCGGGCTGGACGACTTCGGGACCGGCTACTCCTCGCTGGCCTACCTGGACCGCTTCCCGCTGGGCTTCCTGAAGATCGACCGCTCGTTCGTGACGCCGCTGGGCACCTCCGCGCGCGCCGACGCCGTCGTAGAGGCCCTCATCGCGCTGGCCCACGCCCACGGCATGGTCGTGACGGCCGAGGGCGTGGAGACGGAGCTGCAGGCGCACCGGCTGCTGCGGATGGGCTGCGACCGCGCGCAGGGCTGGTTGTTCGGCCGGCCCGTCCCGGCCGCCGAGCTGCTGCCCGAGCGCTGAGCCGGCCCGGCGCCCGGGCGGCGCCGGGTCAGCGCCGGTGCACGTGGGCGGCGTCGGCCTGCGCCACCGGCCGCACGACGAGGTGGTCGATGTCCACGTGCGGCGGGCGCGTCACGGCGAAGGCGATCACGTCGGCGACGTCCGCGGCCGACAGCGGCGTCAGCCCCTCGTACACCTTCGCGGCCGCCTGCGCGTCGCCACCGAGGCGGACGAGGGAGAACTCCGTCTCCACCATGCCCGGCGCGATCTCCGTGACCCGCACCGGCTCCCCGAGCAGCTCCAGGCGCAGCGTGCGGCACAGGGCGTGCACCCCGTGCTTGACGGCGGTGTAGCCGCCCCCGCCGGGGTAGACCTCGAACCCGGCGATCGACCCCAGCACGACGACGTGCCCGTCGCCGCTGCGGCGCATCGCGGGCAGCAGCGCCCGGTGCACGCGCGCCACCCCGAGCACGTTCGTCTCGTACATCCGGCGCCAGCCGTCGGGGTCCAGGTCCGCCACCCGGTCGGTGCCCAGCGCCCCGCCCGCGCTGTGCACGACGACGGCGGCGTCCGGCACCGCCTCGGCCAGGGCGGCCACCGAGTCCTCGTCGGTCACGTCGAGCTGCACGGCCCGCCCACCGACCTCCGCGGCCAGCTCCTCGCAGCGCTCCACCCGCCGGGCCGCCGCCACCGTGCGGAAGCCCGCCGCGGCCAGCGCCCGCACGGTGGCGGCGCCGATCCCGCTGCTGGCGCCCGTCACGACCGCCACCCGGCCCCCGCCCGCACCCCGACCCGTGCCCACGCTCGCGTCCGCCATGGCCACATCCGACCAGACGGGAGCGCGCCCCCGTCGCCGGGGTGCCCCGCCGGTGGCGGCGCCTACCCTGGGCGGGTGCGCCTCGTCCTGCGGCCCGGGGAGGCCGAGCCCCCGCCGGAGCCGCTGCACACCGACGACCGCCGCGCCGTCCTCGTGGGCACCGTGGTGTGGCTCGTGCTGCTCGTCGTCGTGCTCGCCGCGCCCTCGGTGCGCCCCGGTGGCGACGGCCGCGCCGTCGGGGCCTGCGTCGCCGGCGTGCTGCTCGGCCTCCTCGCGCTCGGGTACCTGTCCCGGCGGGACCGGCGGGAGCGGCCGGGCGAGCGCGGCTGAGCCGCACGCCGGACCCGCACGCCCGCGCGCT
>NZ_BAABIL010000552.1:0-2315 GCF_039542765.1 Kineococcus glutinatus | reverse complement strand
CCCCGTGGGCGCCGCGGCGCAGCCGCCCGTCCAGCAGCAACCCCGCCGCCAGGCCGGTGCCCAGCGCCAGCAGCGCCAGGTCGCCGTCGAGGCCCGGGGTCGCGGCCGCGCCCAGCGTCGCGGCGTTCAGGTCGTTCTCCAGCACCACGGGCACCCCGCCCAGGCCGTCGGCGAGCAGCGCCCCCAGCGGCACCGGGTCCGCGCCGATCCCCAGGTTCACGGCGTGCGCGACGGTCCCCGCGAACGGGTCGACGAGGCCGGGGACCCCCACACCCACCGCGTCCAGCTCCCCCGGTGCCAGCCCGGCCCCGGCGCGCAACCGGTCCACGACGGCCGCGACCGCCGCCACGACGTCCCCGGAGCCGCGCCCCGTGGGCACCCGCACCCTGCCGTGCACCGCGCCGGCGCCGTCGAGCAGCACGCCCAGCACCTTCGTGCCGCCGACGTCGACGCCCGCGGTCCAGCTCCCCGGCGCGGGGACCGGCAGCGGTTCCGGTGCCATCAGCCCTTCACCGCCCCGGACACCAGGCCCGAGCTCATCCGGTGCTGCACCAGCAGGAAGAACGCGATGACGGGCAGCGCCACGAGGGTGGCACCGGCCATCACCACGCCCCAGTCCACCGCCTTGTTGCCCTCGATGAGCCCCTGCAGCCACAGCGGCAGCGTCCGCCGGTCCGGGTCCGTCATGACGACCAGGGCCAGGGTGTACTCGTTCCACGCCTGCAGGAAACCGTACACGCCCGACGCCACCAGCCCGGGGGCCAGCAGCGGCAGCGTGACGCGGAAGAACGCCCCGGTGCGGGTCAGGCCGTCCACCATCGCGGCCTCCTCCAGCTCCACCGGCACGCCGTCGGCGAAACCGCGCAGCATCCAGATCGTGAAGGGGAGCACCGCCGCGACGTAGACGACGCCCAGGCCCAGCACCGAGTTCACCAGGTCCCAGCCGTCGAGCATCCGGTACTGGGAGATGAACAGCCCCTCCGCGGGGATCATCTGCACGACGAGCACCGTGAGGACGAACCCCTTGCGGCCGCGGAAGCGGAACCGGCTCACCGCCACCGCCGCGACGAACGCCACCACCAGCGCCACGGCCACCGTGAGCAGGGTGACCGCCAGCGAGGTGCGCATCGACGCCGCGAACGTCGGGTCCGCCAGCACCGTGCGGAAGTTGGCCAGCGAGCCGCCGAAGGGCAGGAAGTTCGGCTCCGACCGCTGCAGCTGCGCCGTGGGGAAGAAGGCGCTGTTCACCATCCAGTAGACGGGGAACAGCCACGCCAGGGCGACGACGACGGCCAGCGCCCCCAGCAGCCGGCGGCGCGCACCCCCGCGCGGGGGCCGGGCGCGGGCGGGCCGGGGCGCCGTGCCCGGTGCCGCCACGGGCTGGATCGCGGTCACGGCTCCTCCTCGCGGAACGTGCGGCGGATGTAGAGGGCGGACAGCGCCACGGTGAGCACCAGCATGATCGTGGCCATGGCGCCGGCCGTCGAGAACTCCTTGGCCAGGGAGTAGATGTACGTGCCGAGCAGGTGCGTCTCCCGGGTCGGGGCACCGGCGCGCTGCAGCACGTGGATCTGGGTGAACACCCGCAGGTCCCAGATGACCTGCAGCAGCGCCACGACGGACAGCACCGGCGCCACCATCGGCACGACGAGGAAGCGGAACCGCTGCCAGCCGCCGGCGCCGTCGAGCTGCGCGGCCTCGGTGACCTCCTCGGGCACCTGCGCGAGCGCGGCGTAGACGGAGAACACCACGAACGGCACGGACGTCCACACCACGATGAGGCCGGCGACGCCGTAGAAGGACAGCGGCTCGATGAGCCAGGAGTGGTGCCGCAGCGCGGGGTCGCCGGTGACCTGCGCCAGCAGCCAGTTCACGACGCCGTACTGGGAGTTGAACAGCCACTGCCACACCGTCATGGTGGCCAGCACCGGCGCGCCCCAGGCGAACAGCATCGCCACCTGCAGCACGGCGCGCGGCAGCCGCCCGACCTGGGTGAGCAGCACCGCCAGCGCGGTGCCCACCGCCATCGTCACGGCCGCGCAAGCCAGGCAGAACGCCACGGAGCGGCCGATGACGGCCCACACGTACGGGTCGGACAGCAGGGTCGTGTAGTTGCGCAGCCCGACCCACTCGGCGGGGCGGCCGAACTGCTGGGCCAGGCCGTACTCCTGGAAGGAGATGACGAACTGCCGCACCAGGGGGTAGCCGACGCCCGCGGCCATGACGAGCAGGGCCGGGACGAGGAGCAGCTGCGGGCGGGCGGCCCGCCGCCGGCGGGGCCGGTGGTCGCGGTGCGGGGCCGCGACGGGCGCGGC
>NZ_BAABIL010000551.1:0-1478 GCF_039542765.1 Kineococcus glutinatus | reverse complement strand
CCCCTCGAAGCCCACGGTGGTGAGCTGGCACTGGCGGTGCTCGTCGATGAGGTTGAGGGTGCCGTGCGGCACCCCCGCCACCACCGCGGCGGCGCGCACGATGGCGGTGAGCTCGTCGTCGGCGGGCGCGTCCAGCAACCGGTACTCGTGCAGCGCGGCCAGCCGCGCCGCCTCCTGCGCCCCCGTCCCACGTGCCCTCATCGTCCCCCCTCCCGTGGTCGTCGGCCCGTTCGGGGAGGAGGTCGGCTCCCGCACCGGCGCCCTTGAGCGGGAACCGCCCGGGGGTCGTCAAGACCCCCCGCCCGGGTGCCGATCCCCATGACGTGGCTCACCTCCGCAACCTCAGGGTCGCCGTCAAGCTCGTCGCGGCCTTCGCCGCCGTCGGGGCGCTGCTCCTGGTCATCGTCGCCGTCGCGCTGGTCCGCCTCGGCGACGCCCAGCGCAACCTCACGACGCTGTCCACCTCCGGGGTGGGCTCCGTCCGCGCGATCGGGGAGATGCAGACGGCCTTCCAGACGGCCCGGCTGGACCTGGTCAACCTGGCGCTCGTCACCGACCCGCAGCGCCGGCAGGAGCTGGAGGCCGTCATCGCCGAGCACGACGCGGCCCTCGACGAGGTGTGGGAGAGCTACGGGACCACCGGTCCCGCGGTCTCCGCCGCCGACCGCGACGAGTTCACCCACGACATCCGGATGTGGCGCGAGACCCGCGACGGTCTCCTCCCGCTGGCCCTGGGCGGCGACACCGACGCCTTCGCCGCCCAGCGCGACGCCCGGCTGACCGGCCTGAGCACGGAGATGGCCGGTGACCTGGCGACCTTCGCCACCGCGGAGGACACCGCCGCCAAGGCCATCGCCGCCGAGGGCGCGAGCGACCACGGCACCGCCACCGCGCTCCTGCTGGGCCTGGCCGCCGGCGCCCTGGCGACGGCCGCCGCCCTCACCGCGCTCATCACCCGCTCCGTCGCCGGCCCCCTGGCCGCGGCCGTGGCGGTCGTGCGCGGGCTGGCTGAGGGCCGCCTGGACCAGCGGGTGCCCGTCACCTCCCGCGACGAGGTCGGCGAGCTGGCCGGGGCGCTCAACAGCACGATGGACCGGCTGGGGGCGGTGCTGCGCGACGTCACCGCCGACGCCGAGACCCTCGCCGCCTCCTCCGGGGAGCTGACCGCGGTCGCGAGCCGGCTCGCCGCCGGCGCGGAGGACTCCGCGGCGCAGACCCGGGTGGTGTCGGCCGCGACCGAGCAGATCGGCGCCAACATCGGCACCGTCGCCGCGGCCGGGGAGGAGATGACCGCGGCGATCACCGAGATCGCCGCCTCCACCGCCCAGGCCAGCCAGACCGCCGCCACCGC
The DNA here is from genome assembly GCF_039542765.1 of Kineococcus glutinatus. Lineage (NCBI taxonomy): Bacteria > Bacillati > Actinomycetota > Actinomycetes > Kineosporiales > Kineosporiaceae > Kineococcus > Kineococcus glutinatus. The sequence continues at coordinate 127 of NZ_BAABIL010000551.1, read as the reverse complement.
GGTGGCGTCCGCCGGCGCCGCCGAGGCCACCATCCAGCGCCTCAGCAGCTCCAGCCGGGAGATCGGCGAGGTCGTGCAGCTGATCACCTCCATCGCGGAGCAGACGAACCTGCTGGCCCTCAACGCC
>NZ_BAABIL010000550.1:0-3011 GCF_039542765.1 Kineococcus glutinatus | reverse complement strand
CGGCACCGGCGGGCGCGGCGCCCTCCCCGCTGCTGCGGACGCTGGCCGCGGCGGCCACCGGGGCGGGCGAGGAGCGGCTGTCGGTGGCGGCCCGCTCGGCCACCGTGCACTGGGTGGACGTCGAGCCGGGCGCCGGCGGGAGCGACGCCGTCAGCGTCGGCTTCCTGGCCGTGCAGCGCGCCGGCACCGCCCGGACCGCGGCCGGGTACGTCACGGACTACCGCTGCCCGGCCGGGCAGCTGCCCGCCGACGTGCCCGTGGCGCCGGACCCCGGTCCCGTCACGTGGGTCCTGACCCCCGACGAGGAGCAGCCGGCGGTCGACGAGCAGCCGCTGGAGGACCCCGGCTGCCAGGTGCTCGCCGAGCGCTGGCTGGAGTCCGCCGACGTCGTGCTCGGGGTGAACACCCTCAAGCGCACGGCCGTCCTGCGCGGCGACCTGCGCGTCAGGGACCTCGACGGTGCGGACCTGGGCACGCTGCCGGTGCGGCTGACCCTGGCCGGGGCCGGCCCGCTGGCGCGGTTCAGCGCGAGCTACACCTGGGACGACGGCACGACGTCGCTGGAGGCCTCCACCACCGGCCGCGGCGCGAGCACCACGACGGCGACCGGCTCGGTGGGCTCGACCCGCTTCCCCGGCTCCGGCCGGGACGCCGCGGTGGGTGACTTCTCCGTGGAGCGGACGACGCTGGTGCTGCGCTCCCGCTGACGTCCCGGGGCGGGCGGGTGGCCCCCGTCCGCCCCGTGCTGCGGGACCACCCGGCGGGGATCACTAGGGTCGGTGCCATGAGCGTGCTGGTCACCGGAGGAGCGGGCTACATCGGATCCCACGTCGTGCGGCTGCTGCAGCAGCGCGGCCAGGACGTGGTCGTCGTGGACGACCTGTCCAACTCGACGGCGGACCGCACCGGCGGGGCGCCGCTCGTGCAGCTGGACCTGGCGGTGGACGCCGCGCCGGAGCGGCTGGCGGCCGAGATGCGCGAGCGCGGCGTGACCTCGGTGGTCCACTTCGCGGCGCGCAAGCAGGTTGGGGAGTCGGTGGCCAGGCCGGCCTGGTACTGGAAGCAGAACGTCGGGGGCACGGCCAACCTGCTGCTGGCGATGGAGGAGGCCGGCGTCCGGGAGCTGGTGTTCTCCTCCTCGGCGGCCACCTACGGCGCGCCGGACGTGGAGCTCGTGCGCGAGGACGGCCCGGCCGAGCCGATCAACCCCTACGGGCAGACGAAGCTCGTGGGCGAGTGGATGACGCGGGCGGCGGGCCGGGCGTGGGGGCTGCGCGCGGCGAACCTGCGCTACTTCAACGTGGCGGGGGCCGGCTGGCCGGACCTGGGCGACGTGGCGGTGATGAACCTCGTCCCGATGGTGTTCGACCGCCTGGAGCGCGGTGAGGCGCCGGTGGTCTTCGGCGACGACTACCCCACCCCGGACGGCACGTGCGTGCGCGACTACGTCCACGTCCTGGACCTGGCGAAGGCGCACCTGGCGGCGCTGGACCACCTGGCCGCCGACGAGCGCCCGCACGACGTGTTCAACGTGGGCACCGGCCGGGGCGCCTCGGTGCTGGAGGTGGTGGAGGCGGTGGGCGCCGCGACGGGTGCGGCCGTGGAGCCGGTGGTGCGCGAGCGCCGCGCCGGCGACCCGCCCAGGCTGGTCGCGGACGTCGGCCGCATCCGCGGGACCCTGGGCTGGAGCGCCGAGGAGGACCTGACCTCCATCGTCACCTCGGCGTGGCAGGCCTGGCAGGCCGCCCGCGGGCGGTGACGGCGGGGCCGCCGCCCGTCAGGCCAGCAGGAGGGCGGCGGCCGCGATGACCGGGGCGCACAGCAGGGTGGACAGCAGCACGCTGTCGCGGGCCAGGGCCACGCCGCGGTCGTAGCGCACGGCGTAGGTGAAGACGTTCTGCGCGGTGGGCAGCGCGGCGACGACGGTCGCGGCGAACACCCCCGAGGGGGCCATCCCGACGGCGAAGCGCGCGGTGGCGTACGCGACGGCCGGCTGCAGCAGGACCTTCGCGGCGACGGCGAGGCGCACCTCGGCGCGCCGCCACGCGGGCCGGGCTCCGCCGGCCAGCGAGATGCCGAAGGCGAGCAGCGCACCGGGCACGGCGAGACCGGCGAGCAGGGACAGCGGCTGGGCGACGGCGGTGGGCAGGCGCGCGCCGGTCAGGGACAGCGCGATGCCGACGGCGCTGGCGGCCAGCAGCGGGTTGGCCAGCGGCCGCAGCAGGTGCCGCAGTCGCACCCGGCCGCCCGCGGCGGTGCCGACGTCGAGCAGCGCCAGGGCGGCGGGCCCGACGAGGACCATCTGCAGCAGCATGGCCGGCAGCACCGCGGTGGCGTCGCCGAGGACGTAGACGGCCACGGGCAGGCCGATGTTGGCGGCGTTGACGAAGGAGGAGCACAGCGCGCCGATGACCACCTCGCCCCGCCGCAGCCGCCAGCGCCAGCGGGCCGCGACGGCGAAGAGGACGAGGCAGGCGGCGACCGAGGCCGCGGTCGCGGCGAGCTGGCCGGAGAGCAGGGTGCGCACGTCGGCGCGGGCGAGGACGTCGACGAGCAGCGCGGGGCTGCCGACGAAGAAGACGAGGCGGGCGATGACGGGCTGGGCGCCCTCCCCCAGCACGCCCGTGCGGCCGAGGACCCAGCCGACGGCGATGAGGGTGGCCACGACGGCCCCGCCGGTGAGGACGCCGCTCACGACCGGCGATCGAGGGTGTGCGGAGTCACATCGGCCATGCTACGGGGCGGGAATCCGGTTTCTGGCATCCTGCGTGCGGATCTTCACGGTCGCGACACACCGAGCGCAGCGGATTCGTCACACCAGGTTACCGATCAACTACATTCGGGCCGGAACCGTGGAGGACTGGTGCTTGTCGGGAGGGAGAGCGATCTCCTACGTTTCGTCCCGACGTGGCGCCCGCTCAAGCCGGCGCGTCCTGACGCCGATGCAGGGACGGGCGCTCACCCGTGTGGGTGTCGCCCGTCGGAGCAGTCGGAGTCGTGGCAGACGGACG
>NZ_BAABIL010000549.1:0-2981 GCF_039542765.1 Kineococcus glutinatus | reverse complement strand
TCGGTGGGCACGTGCTTGCCGAGCACCGTGGAGACCAGCAGGTGGGCCCGGCGCGGGTTGCGCCGCACCGCGAGCCCCGCCAGGTCGGCCACCGCCAGGCCGTCCACGGCGGCCGAGGTGCGCAGCGCCACGCCCAGCCGGTCGGCGACCCAGCGCCCCGTCCACCCCGCCGGCTCCTCGTGCAGCCGCACGCCGGTGCTCGTCCCCGGCGCGCTCACCGGCCGACCCCGGCACCCGCGGGGCGGGCGGAGGGCACCGCCGCCGCGCCCGCCTCGGCCGCGACGAGCTCCGCGACGACGTCCACCAGGGAGATCCCCTCCGCCGCCACCCCGAAGGCCTCCGCGCGGGCCAGCACCCGCTCGGCCCACGCCCGGTGCGGCTTCGCCTCGTTCATCTTGTTCGCGTACGTGCTCGCCAGCACCCCACCGGCCGCGCCGAGCACGTCCGCGGCGTCGCACCACTCCTCGTGCGGCACCACGGACATCGCGTGCACGACACCGACGTGCGAGGGGTGGATGACGGTCTTGCCCACCAGGCCGTTGATCCGGTCCAGCTCGACCTCCCGCAGCAGGCCGTCCAGGTCGTCGCGCAGCAGCCGCGAGCGCAGCTCCCGCACGTCCAGCTGGTCGAACGGGGTCTCGCGCAGCCCCGTGCGGAAGAGCCGCTCACCGGAGGTGAAGTGCTCCCACACCGGCCCCGTCACGGGGAAACCGCTGCCGTCGAGGCGGCCCAGCACGTTGACGACGTCGCCGAGGACGTCGGCGACGATGCGCACGTCCCACACCGTCGTCCCCCGCGGCCGGCGCAGGCCGTGCACCGCGGACAGGTCCGTGGCCCCCGTCCGCACCGCCAGCACGAGGTCGCGGGCCGCGGTGAGCACCTCCCGGATCCGCAGCAGCGCCTCCAGGCGGCTCTCCCGGTGCAGCACGTCGGCGGTCTCCACGACGGGCATCGCCCACATCCGCCGGCCCGCGGCGCGCCCGGCGTCGGCGACCGCGGCCAGGTGCTCGGCCGGCTCCGGCTGCCCGGGCGCACCGAACTTCGGCAGCACGAACCCCGCCAGCGCGTCCACGTCCTCCCCGAGGCGATCGACCAGCGAGCGCAGCTGCCCCGGGGTGCGGACCCGCACGAACAGCAGCAGCGGCGCCGCGCGCCCCTCGCGGACGTGGTGGCGGTGCAGGCCGACCTGCTCCACCAGCCGCGCCTCGGCGTGGGCCACCTCGGCGTCGGGCACCGAGTCCTCCAGGCACGCCACGGCGCTGACGAGACCGCGGCCGGCCAGCCGCGCCAGGTCCGCGGCCAGCTGCGGGCGGGTGGCCGGGCAGTACAGGGTGGCGCCGAGGGCGTGGGCCAGCAGGCCGGGCGGCGAGCCCGGCCCGACCCGCCGCGGCAGCCGGTGGAAGAGGCGCCGGCGCGCCTCGGTGGGCAGGTGGGCGAAGTGCTGCACGCGGCCTCCAGGGCTGGACCTCGTGGGCGGGCGGGACGGGCCGTGCGGTCGCTGCGACGGCGACCGTACCCGGCCCGTCCCGGCGCCGGGAGCGGTCCGCTCAGAGCAGCGGGGTCACCGCGGGGACCAGGTCGTGGAAGGTGCGCCCCCCGGCGCGCTCGCCCAGCGCCGTCATGGCCCAGCCGTCGCCCTCCCGGGTCAGCTTGACCATGATCTGCGCGGTGTGCGTTCCGGACCCCGACAGCGCGTAGCGGGCGACCTCGGTGCCGGTGGTGGAGTCCACCAGGCGGCAGAAGGCGTTCTCGATCTGGCCGAAGTCCTGCCCCGTGAAGCTGGAGACGACGAAGACGAGGGTGCGGATCCGCGCCGGCAGCGTCGTCAGGTCGACGGTGATGACCTCGTCGTCGCCCTCGCCGGCGCCGGTGAGGTTGTCCCCGGTGTGGACGACGGAGCCGTCCTTGCTGCGCAGCTGGGAGAACCACACCTGGTCGACGAGGGAGCCGGAGGCGTCGAAGAGCAGGCAGGAGGCGTCGAGGTCGATGGTCTGGTCCTTCTGCCGGCCGAACAGGCCCCGCTTCTTGGCCGCGTCCCAGCCCAGGCCCATCGCGACGCGGCTCAGGCCGCCTCCGGTGCCGGGCTTGGCCAGGGAGAGCTTCTGCCCCTTGCCGAGGTTGATCGCCATGCCGTTCCCCTCTCGAGTCGGACTTCCGTGCGGTTGAACGTCCCCGCGGCGCAGAGGTGCCCGCGGCGGGGCACGTGCTCGCCGCCCGCCGCGCTTCAGCGGGTCGTGGTCGTGGCCGTCGTGCCCGTCGGGTCGAAGGGCAGCTCCCAGCCGTAGGCCTCGGCGACGGCGCGCTGCGGGCCGTCGAGGTGCTCCAGCTCCCGGCGCACGACGAGGTCGCCGCCGACGTTGTGGACGCTGACGACGACGCAGCTGAGGGCGGGCGCCGCCGGTGGCGCCACGGCGACCTCCAGGCGCTCGCCCGTCGGCAGCCGCAGCGCCAGCACCGGGCGCAGCGCGGCCCAGTCGGGCCGATCGCGCCGCCCCGTGGCGAAGAGCACCGCGCGGCGCAGGGCGTCGGCGTGGCGCAGGTCGAGCAGCAGCTCCTCGCCGGCGTCCTCCGAGCGGGGCCCCAGCCGCAGCACCTGGCGGGCACCGAAGCCGGGGGCGCTGACGGCGTCACCGAGGGACTGCACCAGCCCCGAGGCGCCCTCCCGCAGCTCCCACAGGCAGCCGAGGTGGACGTCGGTGGAGCGCCGCACCCCCGCGCGGGTCAGCTGCGGCTGCCAGGTGAGCACCGCGCGCAGGGTGCCGCCGGGGCGTTCGGCGGCGCGCAGCGTGGTCACCGGGTGCTCGGCGTCCAGGACGGTGCGCCGCTCCGCCGGTCGCGGGGACCCCACCACCGGGGCGGGTGCGACCACCTGCGGCGGGGTCGCGGGCGCCGGCCGGACCGGCCGCGGCGGTGGGGCCTGTCCCCGCGGTGCGGACTGCTCGTGGTGCCGCAGGTCCAGGGACGGGCGCGGGGCGCCGGCC
>NZ_BAABIL010000548.1:0-1468 GCF_039542765.1 Kineococcus glutinatus | reverse complement strand
CGCAGCACGATGCGCGCCCGGGCGTCGTTGCCGGTGTAGAGACCGGACAGCCCGTCGGCGCGCTCGCGCAGCCCGATCCACACCTCGGGCCGGTCCGCGGCGGCCAGCGCGTCGTAGGCCCGCTCGACCCGCTCGACGGCGGTGCCCGTCGCGACGGCGCTCACGCGACCACCTCCCGCAGCACCATCAGCGGCGTTCCGGGGCCGACCTGGCGTCCGGGGGTGACGAGCACCTCGTGCACCTCCACCTCGGCGTGCGCCGACAGGACGGTCTCCATCTTCATCGCCTCCAGGGCCAGCAGCGGGGTGCCCGCGCCGATGCGGTCCCCGGGGCGGACGTCGACGCGCCACACGCTGGAGGTGAACGGCGCCTCCAGCAGCACCGCGCCGTCGGGCAGGTCGTAGGCGTCCTCCGCCGCGGGCTGCTCCGGTTCCGGCCTCGGGTCGAACTCCCCCGCGGCCTCCCACGCGGCGCGCTCCACCTCGAAGGCGGCGTCGGCGTGCTGCTGGAACGCCGCGATGGAGGCGGCGTTGGCCCGGAGGAACTCCTGGTACTCCCCGAGCCGGAACACCCCCTCGGTCACGTCGGCGCGCCCGCGGCCGGCGGCGACGTCGGCGCGCAGGTCCAGCAGCTCCTCGGGGCTCACGGGGTACCAGGAGATCCGGTCGAAGAAGCGCAGGTGCCACGGCTGGGTGGGCTGGTGGCCCTTGGGGTAGCGGGTCCACACCTGGGTGGTGCGGCCGACGAACTGGTATCCGCCGGGGCCCTCCATGCCGTAGATGCACAGGTACGCCCCGCCGAGGCCGACGGCGTTCTCCGGGGTCCAGGTGCGGGCCGGGTTGTACTTGGTGCTGCGCAACCGGTGCCGCGGGTCCAGCGGGGTCGCCACCGGCGCGCCGAGGTAGACGTCGCCCAGGCCCAGCACGAGGTACTCCGCGTCGAAGACGGTGCGGTGCACGTCGTCGACGGAGGCCAGGCCGTTGGCGCGGCGGAGGAACTCGATGTTCCACGGGCACCAGGGGGCGTCGTCGCGGACGCCGGCCATGTATCGGGCGATGGCCTCGCGGGTGGCGGGGTCGTCCCAGGACAGCGGCAGGCGGACGTGCCGGCTGGGCACCTCCAGGTCGCTCACCGCGGGCAGGGCGTCCTCCACCTCCTGCAGCGCGCCCAGCAGCCGGCGCGGGTCCAGGACGTCGGGGTCGACGTGGACCTGCAGGGAGCGGATGCCGGGGGTGACGTCCACGATGCCCGGCAGGCCCTGCGCGGCGAGGCGCTCGGACAGGGCGTGCACCCGGGCGCGCAGGCCGAGGTCGAGGACCATCGGGCCGTACTCCACGAGGACGTTGTCGTCGCCGGAGCGGCGGTACGTCACGTCGGGGGCGTCGCCGGCGCCGGGGCGGCGCGCGAGCACGCCGTCGTCGCCGTCCCCGCGGGGGAGCGGGCGGGTGGGGGCGCGCAGGGCCCGCAG
>NZ_BAABIL010000547.1:0-688 GCF_039542765.1 Kineococcus glutinatus | reverse complement strand
GGTGAGCGCACGGGGACGCACGCGGCCGCCCGTCGCGGAGTTCGCCCGCGCGCGGCGTCTCAGCGCTCGCGCAGGTCGTCCTCCACCGCGGCGGACGCCTTGCGCGCGGCCACCAGCACCGGGTCCCACACCGGGGAGAACGGCGGGGCGTAGGCCAGGTCCAGGGACAGGACCTCCTCCACGGACATCTCGTTCCAGATGCAGGCGGCGAGGGTGTCGATCCGCTTGGCCGACCCCGCGCGGCCGACGATCTGCGCGCCGATGAGCCGGCCGCTGCGCCGCTCGGCGATCACCTTGACCCGGATCGGCTCGGCGCCGGGGAAGTACCCGGCGCGGGTGGTGGAGTCCAGCGACGCCGTGACGAAGGAGTAGCCGGCCTCCTCGGCGTCGCGGCTGGACAACCCCGTGCGCGCCACCTCCAGGTCGCACACCTTCGTCACGGCGGTGCCGATGACGCCGGGGAACGTGGCGTACCCGCCGCCGACGTTGATGCCCGCCACCCGCCCCTGCTTGTTGGCGTGGGTGCCCAGCGCCACGACGACCCGCTGCCCCGACAGCCGGTGGCGGGACTCCACGCAGTCCCCGGCGGCCCACACCCCCTCGACGCCGGTGCGCATCCGCTGGTCCACGGCGATGCCGCCGGAGGGACCGAGCGGGATGCCCGCCTCCTGCGCCAGCCGCACGTGCG
>NZ_BAABIL010000546.1:0-3460 GCF_039542765.1 Kineococcus glutinatus | reverse complement strand
GGGGCCGGTGCCGCGGCGCTCATGGACGTCAGCGACGGGCTGCTGCGCGACGCCGGGCGGATCGCGCGGGCCAGCGGGGTGGTGCTCGGCCTGCGCGCCGCCGACGTCCCGCTGGCGGCCTGGGCGGCGGAGCTGACCACCTCCTGCCGGGGCACCGGGCTGGGTGCCGCGCAGGCCCGCGGCTGGGTGCTCACCGGCGGCGAGGACCACGCGCTGCTGGGCTGCTTCCCGCCGCGGGCGGCGCTGCCCGCCGGGTTCGAGGTCGTGGGCGTGGTCCGCGAGGCCGGGTCGGCGGGTCCGCTGGTGCTCCTCGACGGCGAGGTGCCGACCGGCGCCGGCGGTGGCTGGGACCACTTCGCCGGCTGAGGCCGGCCCCCGCAGGACCCGTCGCCGGTGCACCCGCCGCCGGGGCCGGTCGCACCGGCGCGGCCGCGCCGGGAGCGGGTGCCCGGTGGTGGACGCACGTGAGGGCCGGCCCGAGCGGGCCGACCCTCACCTGCGCTGGACCGCGGTCAGCGCGTGACCTTGCCCGCCTTCAGGCAGGACGTGCACACGTTGAGGCGCTTGGGCGTCCCGCCCGTGACCGTGCGCACGCGCTGGATGTTCGGGTTCCAGCGGCGCTTGGTGCGGCGGTGCGAGTGCGAGACGGAGTAGCCGAAGCCCGGGCCCTTGGCGCAGACGTCGCAGGTGGCAGCCACGGAGATCTCCTGATGTCGGTCGGAAGCACGGCGTTCGTGCCGACCGGTGGACCGGGGCACGCGGGGCCCGGACGCGCCGGGCACAGCGGTCAACGGTATCCCAGCGGGGGAACCGGCTCAAATCCCGGTCCCGGACCGCCGGGGGCGTCGGGGCGCGGCAGTAGCCTGCCCCGACCGGCGCCGGTGCGGCGCCGCGGGGCGGCGGGCGGCCGCGGAGGGGAGGGTGCAGCGGTGGTCCAGGCGCACGGCGGCGCGGTGGCGGAGGACCTCGACGCACCGCTGGCCCCCCGGGTGGGGGGCACGACGGCGGCCAAGCTCGCCGCGGAGCTGGACCTGCACACCGTGCGCGACCTGCTGTGGCACCTGCCCCGCCGCTACGCCGAGCGCGGCCAGCTCACCCCCATCGCGGGGTTGCAGGAGGGCGACGACGTCACCGTCGTGGCCCAGGTGCAGCGGGTGTCCGGGCCGCGGCAGATGCGCAGCCGCCGCGGCGCGATGCTCGAGGTGGTCGTCGGTGACGGGCGCGGCGAGCTGCTGCTCACCTTCTTCGCCAAGGGCCTGGGCCCCCTGACCCACCACGCCCGCCAGCTCCCCGTCGGCACCCGCGCCCTCTTCGCCGGCAAGGTCCAGACCTACCGCCGCGGCGCGCAGCGCGTCCTGCAGCTCGTGCACCCCGAGCACCGCCCGCTGCCCGAGGACGCCGGCGAGGACGCCGGTGAGGCGTTCGCCGCCCAGCCGGTGCCCATCTACCCGGCGACGACGAAGGTGCGCAGCTGGGACGTCGCCACCTCCCTCGCGGTCGTGCTGTCCTCCCTGGGCGAGGTGGACGACGCCGTGCCGCCCGCCGTCGCGCGGCGGGAGGGCCTGCCGCCGGCGGCCGACGCCCTGCGCTGGGTGCACCAGCCCCGCACGAAGGAGCAGTACGAGCAGGGCCTGGAGCGCTTCCGCTACGAGGAGGCGTTCGTGCTGCAGACCACGCTGGCGCAGCGGCGCCACGCGGCGAGCCGGGAGACGGCCGTGCCCCGCACCGCCCGGCCCGACGGGCTGCTCGCCGCGCTCGACGCCCGGCTGCCCTTCGAGCTCACCGCCGGCCAGCGGGCGGTGGGGGACCAGCTCGCCGCCGACCTCGCCGGCACCCACCCGATGCGGCGGCTGCTGCAGGGGGAGGTCGGCTCCGGCAAGACCCTCGTCGCCCTGCGGGCCATGCTCACCGTCGTCGACGCCGGCGGGCAGGCGGCGCTGCTGGCCCCCACCGAGGTCCTCGCCGGCCAGCACCTGCGCTCCATCACGACCGTGCTGGGCGACCTCGCCCTGGCCGGGCAGCTGGGGGCGGCCGAGCGCGCCACCCGCGTCGTGCTGCTCACCGGCTCGATGCCCGCGCGGGCCCGCCGCGAGGCGCTGCTGGCCGCTGCCGGCGGCGAGGCGGGCATCGTCATCGGCACCCACGCGCTGCTGGAGGAGCACGTGCAGTTCGCCGACCTCGGTCTCGTCGTCGTCGACGAGCAGCACCGCTTCGGCGTGGAGCAGCGCGACGCCCTGCGCGCCAAGGCCTCCGCGTCCCCGCACCTGCTCGTCATGACGGCGACCCCGATCCCGCGCACCGTCGCGATGACCGTCTTCGGCGACCTGGAGACCTCCGTGCTGCGCGAGCTGCCCCCGGGGCGCGCCCCGATCAGCACCCACGTCGTGCCGCTCGCGCAGCACCCGGAGTGGATCGAGCGGGTCTTCACCCGCATCGCCGAGGAGGCGGCCGCCGGGCACCAGGTGTACGTCGTCTGCCCGCGCATCGGCGGGGAGGAATCGCCGCCGGCCCCCGCCGAGGACGGCAAGCGGCCCCCGCTGGCGGTGGAGGACGTCGTGGCGCAGGTGCGCGCGCACCCGGCGACGGCCGCCCTGCGCACCGAGGTGCTGCACGGGCGGCTGCCGGCGGAGGAGAAGGAGGACGTCGTGCGCCGCTTCGCCGCGCAGCAGCTCGACGTCGTCGTGGCCACCACCGTCGTCGAGGTCGGTGTCGACGTGCCCACCGCGACCCTCATGGTCATCTTCGACGCGGAGCGCTTCGGCATCTCCCAGCTGCACCAGCTGCGCGGCCGGGTCGGCCGCGGCGGCCTGCCGGGCACCTGCCTGCTCGTCACGGAGGCGGCGGGCTCCTCGCGGGTGGTGGAGCGGCTGCGCGCCGTGGAGGCCACCACCGACGGCTTCGAGCTGGCGCGGGTGGACCTCGAGCAGCGCCGGGAGGGCGACGTGCTGGGCGCGGCGCAGTCCGGGCGGCGCTCCTCGCTGCGGGTGCTCAGCGTCATCGACGACGTCGACCTCATCACCCGCGCCCGCGCCGACGCCACCGCGGTCGTCGAGGCCGATCCCGAGCTGCGCGGGCACCCCGGGCTGGCGGCCGCCATCGCCGACCGCGTGGGCGCCGAGCAGCGGCGGTTCCTGGAGCGCGCGTGAGCGCCGCGGCCGGGCCGCTGCTGCGGCTGGAGGGGCTGAGCGTCGGCTACGCCGGTGCACCGGTGTGCGCCCCGGTCGACGTGGGCGTCGCGCCGGGGGAGGCCGTCTGCCTGGTCGGCGCCAACGGCGCGGGCAAGTCGACGCTGCTGCGGGCCGCGGCGGGGCTGCTGCGGCCCCTGGCCGGGCGGGTGCTGCTCGCCGGGGAGCCGGTGGACGAGCGCGCCGCCGCGCACCGGCGCGCCGTCGCGTGCGTCTTCGACGAGGACGCCTGGTTCCCCGAGGTCACGGTCGTCGAGCACCTCCTGCTCGTGGCC
>NZ_BAABIL010000545.1:0-4358 GCF_039542765.1 Kineococcus glutinatus | reverse complement strand
CCAACCGGTTCACCACCGCGGCGGTGGCCGCGGCCGACCCGCAGGAGACCCGGTGACCGCGAACCCCGCCGCCCGCCCCCGCACCGCGGCGCCCGCCGTGCGCACCGGGGCGCACCGCAAGCAGGTCCACCTCGCGGCGCACTTCCCCGGGGTGAACTCCACGACGGTCTGGCGCGATCCGCGCGCCGGCAGCCAGACGGAGTTCGCCTCCTTCGTCCACCTGGCGCGCACCGCCGAGCGCGGGCTGTTCGACTTCTTCTTCCTCGCCGAGGGGCTGCGGTTGCGCGAGCACCGCGGCCAGGTCTTCGACCTCGACGTCGTGGGCCGCCCCGACACCCTCACGGTGCTCAACGCGCTGGCCGCCGTCACCGAGCGCCTGGGCCTGGCCGGCACCATCAACACGACGTTCAACGAGCCGCACGAGGTGGCCCGCCAGTTCGCCTCCCTGGACCACCTCTCCGGGGGCCGCGCGGCGTGGAACCTCGTGACGAGCTCCGACGCCTTCACCGGCGAGAACTTCCGCCGCGGCGGGTTCCTGCGCCGCGAGGACCGCTACGTGCGGGCCCGGGAGGTCGTGGAGCTGTCCCGGCTGCTGTGGGAGGGCTGGGAGGCCGACGCCCTGGCCGCCGACGCCGCCACCGGGGTGTTCCTGCGCGACGGTGGTGTGCGGGACGTCCGCTACACCGGCGAGCAGTTCGACGTCACGGCCCGCGCGCTGCTGCCGCGCAGCCCGCAGGTCCACCCCGTCCTGCTGCAGGCGGGCGACTCCGACGAGGGCAGGGAGTTCGGCGCCGCGCACGCCGACGCCATCTTCACCATCCACGGCACCCTCGAGGCGGGGCAGGCCTTCACGGCGGACGTGAGGGCGAGGCAGGCCCGCCACGGCCGCGCCCCCGAGGACGTCAAGGTCCTGCCCGGCGCCGGCTTCGTCCTCGGGGACACCCCCGCCGAGGCCGCCGAGCGCGCCCGGGAGATCCGCCGCCAGCAGGTCGGGCCGGAGCAGGCCATCGCGTTCGTCGAGCAGGTGTGGGGCCGCGACCTGTCCGGCCACGACCCCGACGGGCCGCTGCCGGCGGAGGACCCCGAGCCGGGCGCGGAGATCACCCGCGGGCGGGTGCGGCACGTCCGCGACCCCCTGGCGGTGGCGCAGCGGTGGCGGGAGCTGGCGGCGGCCAACGGCTGGAGCCTGCGCGAGCTCGTCATCCAGGTCAGCGACCGGCAGCAGTTCGTCGGCACCCCGCAGCAGGTCGCCGACGAGATCGACCTGTACGTGCAGGCCGACGCCTGCGACGGGTTCGTCCTCGTGCCCAGCCTCACCCCCACCGGCCTCGACGAGTTCGTCGACCGCGTCGTGCCGCTGCTGCAGGAACGCGGCAGCTTCCGCCGGGAGTACACCGGCAGCACGCTGCGCGAGCACCTCGACCTGCCCACCGTCCGAACCCCGTCCACCACCGGAGCGCGCTGATGACCACCACCGTCCCGACCACCGTCCCCGACCACACCGCCGGCGCGCGGCGGGAGTGGGAGCTCTGGCGCGCCGAGCGCACCGCGACCCTGTCCCTGCCGCACGGCTGGCTGAGCCTGACCGCGCTGCACTGGCTGTCGCCGCACCCGCAGCGCCACGGCGACGTGCCGGGGGAGTGGAGCGCCACGGACGAGGCGGTGACCGTGACGGCGTCGGCCGGCGACGGGCTCGTCCTCGACGGCGACCCCCTCACCGGCACGCGCGAGCTGCGCCCGCTCGACGGCGCCCCCGGAACCCCCGTCGAGGCCGGGGAGCGCGTCGTGGAGGTGCTGCGCCGCGGGACCTCCGCCGCGCTGCGGGTGCGCGACCCGCGCTCGCCGCTGCGGGCGGCGTTCACCGGTGTGCCGGTCTTCGACTTCGATCCCGCCTGGGTGCTGCCCGGGCGCTTCCGGCCCGCCACCGCGCCGGAGGACGTCACCGTGTCCGCCGTGGTCGCCGGGCTGTCCCACACCTACCGCGCGGCGGGTCGGGTGAGCTTCGAGCACGACGGGCGCACCGTCGAGCTCGTGGCGTTCGGTGACGCCGGCGGCGAGCTGCGGGTGCTGTTCACCGACGCCACCAGCGGCGTGAGCACCACCGGGACGGTGCGCTCGCTGGCCGTCCCGGCCCCGGCCGGCGACGGCTCGGTGGTGCTGGACCTCAACCGCGCCGCGAACCTGCCGTGCGCCTTCAGCGACCACGCCACCTGCCCCCTGGCCCCGGCCGGCAACCGGCTGCCGTTCGCCGTCGAGGCGGGGGAGCGGGACCCGCGGTGACCACCCTGCAACCGGCCGACGCACCGGCCGACGCCCCGGCCGACGCGCCGGCGGGGCCGCAGGTCCGCGTCGTCGGCATGCGCCACCCGCTGGTGCGCCCCGTGCTCGCGGACCTGGCCGTGGAGTACGGGCGCCGCTACGGCCACCTGCCCGGCGTCGTCGAGCGGGAGCTGACCGCCTACCCGGTGGAGGAGTTCGAGCCGCCGCACGGCCTGCTGCTGCTCCTGGTCGAGGACGGCGCGGCGGTGGCCGCCGGTGCCTACCGCCGCCACGACGCGCGGACGGCGGAGCTGAAGCGGATCTGGACCCACCCGCGGCACCGCCGTCGCGGGCTGGCCCGCCGCGTCGTCGCGGAGCTGGAGGCGGCCGCCGCCGCGGCCGGGTACCGGCACGTCCACCTCACGACCGGTCCGCGCCAGCCGGAGGCCCGGCACCTGTACCTGGCCGCCGGCTACGCGCCGCGGTTCGACCTGTCCGCCGATCCGGAGACGATCGGGCCGCTGCCCTTCCGCAAGGACCTGCTCGGGTGAGGTCCCGCTCCCGCACCGCACCCGGCGGCGCCGCGCGCGGGTGCGGGGACGGTCCTACGATCGTCGCCGGGCGCGGCGGGTGAGCCGCCGGCGGCAGCGGCTGGAGGCGGACGTGTCCGGAGGCGTCGGGGACCCGGCCGCCGAGGTCCTCACCGGCCACCTCGTCGAGGACATCGCCGGCTGGCAGGGCTGGTCCGGCGCCCCGTGGGGGCGGTTGCGCTACCGCGTCGTCGACCACACCCTGGCCCGCGTCTGCCGCACGGTCTCCGGGCGCCCGCTGCGCGTCCTCGACGCCGGCGGCGGTGACGGCAGCGACGCGGTCGCCCTGGCCCGCCGCGGCTGCCGCGTCACGGTCCTCGACACCAGCACGCGGATGCTGGAGCGCGCCCGGGCGGCCGCCGCGGCGGCAGGGGTCGCCGACCGGGTGCGCACCGTCGACGCGGACCTGGAGGACCTGCGGGCGCTGGCCGACCTCACCGACCACCGCGCGGGCGGCTCGGGCACCTTCGACCTCGTGCTGTGCCACGACGTGCTGCAGCACCGACCCGGCGGGGAGGAGCAGGTCCGCGCCGACGTCGCGACCCTCGTCTCCTCGGTGCGCCCCGGCGGCTGCGTGTCCCTGCTGGCCTCCAACCCCGCCGGCGACGTCCTGGCGGCCGTCGCGCGCCGCCACGACCTGCCCGGCGCCCTGCACCTGCTGGACGCCTCCGCCGCCCACGACCCGGTCCTCGACCGCGAGGTGCAGCGGGTGGCGCCGGAGCTGGCGGAGGAGGCGCTGCGCGCCGCCCGCTGCAGCGTGGACTTCCGCTTCGGCGTCCGCTGCTTCAGCGACCTCGTGGCCGACGACAGCCGCAAGGCCGAACCCGGCTTCTACGCCGACCTGGAGCGCCTGGAGCTGGCCGCCTGCGACCGGGAGCCGTACCTGCGCACCGCCCGCTCCTGGCAGGTCGTGGGGCGCCGCCGCGGCTGACGCCCGCACCCGCTGGCCCGGCCGGGGGAGGGCGGTTGACAGCACCGGCCCCCCACGCCCTACCTTGGCCCCGGCAACCATCAAGAGCGGCTGAGAGTCCTGGCTCCACGACGCCGCAGCAACCCCCCGGTGACGGGTGCGGGTGCTCCTGCCAGGGACGATGGAGGGAAGGCATGACCGGGGTCGCGACGACGCGCACGAGCGCGCCCGTCCAGCCGCTGCACCGGCGCCGCCGGCACGTCGACCTGTGCCGCAGCGTCACCACCGCCTGTCCGCGCTGACCCCACCCGGCCCGCCGGCCGGTGCCTGCGCGCGCCGGCGCGCCACCGCGCCCACCACGAGCCCTGTTCCCACCACGAGCCCCCGGTCCGCCCGGGTTCCCCCCGAGGAGAAGCACATGACGCAGATCGACGACCGCGCCACCCACGCCGCGGACGACAGCCAGCCGAAGTTCGCCGGCTACGCCCACCCCGAGCGCCTCGTCAGCACCGACTGGCTGGCCGAGCGCCTCGGCGCCCCCGGCCTCGTCGTCGTGGAGAGCGACGAGGACGTGCTGCTCTACGACACCGGCCACATCC
>NZ_BAABIL010000544.1:0-5559 GCF_039542765.1 Kineococcus glutinatus | reverse complement strand
CCACGCCCGTGCTGGCGTTCGCGGTGCGCCACCTCGACGCCGACGCCGGGGTGATGGTGACCGCGAGCCACAACCCGCCGCAGGACAACGGCTACAAGGTGTACCTCGGCGGCCGGGTCGCGCCCGAGGAGGGCCGCGGCGTGCAGATCGTGCCGCCGGTGGACGCGCAGATCGCCGCCGCCATCGCCGCCGTCGGGCCGCTGGCCGGGCTGGCGCGGGCGGGCTCGGGCTGGACGGTGCTGGGCGAGGAGGTGCTCGAGGCGTACCTGGCCGCCGTGACGGCCGCCGTCGGGCGCGCCGCACCCGGTCCGCTGCGCGGGGGCGGGCCGGCGCTGCGCGCCGTCGTCACCCCGATGCACGGCGTCGGCGGCCACGTGCTGCTGGAGGCGTTGCGGCGCAGCGGCTTCGACGACGT
The DNA here is from genome assembly GCF_039542765.1 of Kineococcus glutinatus. Lineage (NCBI taxonomy): Bacteria > Bacillati > Actinomycetota > Actinomycetes > Kineosporiales > Kineosporiaceae > Kineococcus > Kineococcus glutinatus. The sequence goes on along the minus strand of NZ_BAABIL010000544.1, from coordinate 5,144 downwards.
CCACGTGGTGCCCGAGCAGGCCGAGCCGGACCCGGACTTCCCCACCGTCGCCTTCCCCAACCCCGAGGAGCCCGGCGCCCTCGACCTCGCCCTCGACCTCGCCGCGCGGGTGGGCGCCGACCTGGTGCTGGCCGTGGACCCCGACGCCGACCGCTGCAGCGTCGCCCTGCCCGTGCGGGGGGTCGAGGGTCGCGGCGGCTGGCGGGCGCTGACCGGCGACGAGCTCGGCGGCATCCTCGGCGACCACCTCGCCGCGCCGGGCGGGGTGCTGGCCTGCTCGGTGGTCAGCTCCCGGTTGCTGGCGCGGATCGCCGCCGCGCGCGGCGCCGCGTTCGCCCCCGCCCTGACGGGGTTCAAGTGGATCGCCCGCGTGCCGGGGCTGACGTTCGGCTACGAGGAGGCCATCGGCTACTGCGTGGCCCCGGAGGTGGTGCGGGACAAGGACGGCATCTCCACCGCGGTGCTCGTGGCGCGGCTGGCGCGGGCCAGGCTGGTGGACGGCGGCCGGCTGGGCGACGTGCTCGACGAGCTCGCGCTGCGCCACGGCGTGCACGCCACCGCGCCGGTGTCGCTGCGGGTGGACGACGTGGCGCTCATCGGCGCGGCGATGCGCCGGCTGCGCGAGCGCCCCCCGGCCGAGCTGGGCGGCTCTGCGGTGGTGGCCGTGGAGGACCTCGCCGACGGCGTGGACGGGCTGCCACCCACGGACGGGCTGCGGTTGCGCACCGCCGCCGGCGCCCGGGTCGTGGTGCGCCCCAGCGGCACCGAGCCGAAGCTGAAGTGCTACTGCGAGGTCGTGGTGCCGGTCACCGGGGACCTGGCCGGCGCGCGGGCGGAGGCGGAGCGGGCGCTGGCCGCGCTGCGCCAGGACGTCGCCGCCGCGACCGGCCCGGGCTGAGCGCGGCGGGGTGGGGGTGACCCCACCCCGGGGAGGTGGGCGGGCGCCATCGCGGCCGGGCCGTCCCGGCGGCCAGCATCAACCCATGAGCACAGCACCGACCCTGCCCCGCACGACGACCCCCTCCCCCGACGGCCGGTGGGCCCCCACCCCCGCGGGGCTGCTCCGCCGGGTGGGCGCCGACTCCGCCTACCTCCTCACCGGCTTCCCGCTCGCCCTGGCCGGGTTCGTCGTGCTGGTCACGGGGGCCGCCACCGGCGCCGGGCTGCTCGTCGTCTGGGTCGGGTTGCCGCTGCTGGTCGCCACCGCGCTGGCCACCCGCGCCCTGGCGGAGCTGGAGCGGGCGCGGATCGCCGCCGTGGTGCCGGCACCGCGCCTCGTCGGCGCCTACGGGCCGGTGCCCGCCGGCACGGGCCTGGTGCGCCGGTTCCTGGCCCCGCTGCTGCGGGAGCAGACCCGGCGCGACGCGCTGCACGCGCTCGCGCTGTTCCCCGTCTCCGTCGTCACGTGGTCGGTGGCGGTGGCCTGGTGGTCCACCGCGGTGGCCGGCACGGGCAGCGTGCTGTGGGCCCGCTGGGCACGGGCGGACGGCGGCCCGCTGGTCCTCCTCGACCTGCCGGGCATGCCGGCGGACCCGGGCGCGCGGGTGGTCGCCGCGACGGTCGTCGGCCTGGCGTTCCTGCTCACCCTCCCGGCCGTGCTGCGGACCTGCACCCGCGTGCAGACCGACCTGGGCCGGGCGCTGCTCGGCTGAGCCGCCGGACGACGCCCGGTCCCCGCCGGGCCGGGCACGTCGTCAGGTCCAGTACAGCCGCCGCGCCGCGGGCAGCCGCCGCTCCAGCTCCGCCTCGAACCAGGAGCGCAGCTCGCGCATCGTCGCGGCGTCGTAGACGAACTTCACCGCCCCGAACTTCCCGCGCTTGCGGGCGCGGGTGGACTCCTCCAGGTCGAGCTTGGTGCGCGGGTACCAGCCGAGCTGGACGTCCTTGCTCTTCGGCGTGAAGCGGTGGGTGATGCACTCCACCGTCAGGTCGAGCCCAGCCGCGCCGGCCAGCTCGGCGGCGGCGGCGTCGAGCAGCTCGGCGTACCGCTCGCGCCAGCCGTCCACCGGCATGATCGGGGCGATGGTCAGCCCGACGGGGTAGCCGGCGCGGGCCAGCCGTCCCAGCGCCGCCAGCCGCGCCGCCACCCGCGCGGTGCCGCCCTCGAAGCGCTCGACGCCGGCGACGTTCACCGACGAGCGGATGCGGGTGCGCCCGCCGTGCGGCAGGTCCAGCAGGGGCTGCACCGCGTCGTACTTCGTGGTCAGGCGCAGCTGGACGTCGCCGCCGAAGTCGTGGGTGCCGAAGTGGGTGATCGTCGCGGCGAGGGAGCCGGTGAGGTGCTCGATCGCGAGGGGGTCGGTGTAGCAGGAGGCCTCGAACGTCGTGCCCTCGTGCCCGCGCGCGGCGGTGCCGGTGGTGACGGTGCCCGTGCCGACGACGGCGTCGAGGCCGGCGAGGATCCGCGGCAGGTCCGCGTAGACGCGGGTGATCGGCGGCCCGGACAGCGAGCCGGCGAGGTAGCAGTACTGGCAGTGCCCGGGGCAGCCCTCGGCGAGCGGGAAGGAGAAGTCCGCGCTGGGCGGGATCGGGACGGGGGTGCGCTTGCCCGCCGGGCTGGTGACGACGGCGAGGGTGGACTTGGCCAGGGCGTAGGTGGCGCGCTCGTCGGCGCCGCGCGAGGACGGCAGCCGGTCACCGGGCAGCAGCGTGACGTCCTCGACGCCGGCGGCGGCCAGGCGCTGCAGGATCGCCCGCCCGTGGGGCTCGGCGGCGGCGGAGGCGGTGACGAGGACCCGCTTCGGGGTCCACAGGACGGGCCGGGCGGCGGAGGTGGCGGCGGGAGCGGGGGCGGGCAGGGGTGCGAGCGGCACGTCTGGTCCAACGCGGCAGGGGTGCCGCCGCGTCCTGGTCCGCGCCCCGCGCGCGAGTGGCGTGCGTCACCCGCTGCCACACCACCCTCGGCTACCCGTCGACGTCCACGAACACCGGGTTCGTGTAGCTCCACAGGTCCGCCCACGGGTCGGAGTTCCCGATCTCGTCGGCGAGCGGGTGCCCGTCGGCGCGGCAGCGGCGCCCGTCGCTCGCGCGCAGCCGCACGTACAGCGGGTCCGCCACCTGCCGCAGGACGACCTCGAACCGCTGGCGGCCGCGGGCCCGGGCGGGCACCTCGAACGTCTCCACGACGCGGGTCCCCGGCGCCTCGAACAGGTCGGCCTCGGCGTCGGCCACCTTGCCGGTGACGGTGCCGACGACGACGTCGACCCGCGCGACCTGCGGCACCTCCCCCGCGCCGTTGGGCCGGGAGGCCGGGTCGAGCAGCACCTCCACGCGCACGTCGTCACCGCGCGCGATCCGGGTGCGCGCCCCGAACGTCACGCCCGGGCCCGCGGCGCCCTCGCCCGACCCCGGCCGCACCCGCACCTCGATCGCGTCGAGGAGGCCGCCGTGCACCACGAACGCCCGGCCGGCCCGCAGCGCGGCCATCACCGAGCGGTGCTCGCGCCGCTCGGCCCCGACGTAGGTGCGGCTGTAGAAGCCGGGGGCGAAGTCGACGTAGCCGTGCTGCGCCCTGCCGGTCTCCACGGGGGAACCGCGGTGGCCGTGCGCCTCGTAGAACGCCCGGGAGGGTTCGCCCACGACGACGGTGTCCATGTGGTCGAAGTGGTTGTCGGAGTTCGCCGTGATCCACCACGGCAGCCCCTCGGCGAGCAGGCTGTCCCACAGCCCGCCCACCCGGGCGGTGGCGGCGTCGAACCCGCCCCACGTGCGGTACTGCAGCGCGTCGTAGCCGGGGAAGGACCACGTGCCCGGCGACTCGTCGTACTGACCGCGACCGCGGCCGCGGCCGTACGGGGCCGGCAGCGCGGCGGCCTGGTGACCGGGGGCGCCCTCCCAGCCGACGAACAGCCCCGGCGCCGCGTCCCGCCACTGCCGGATCCGCGAGGGCGCCAGCCGCCCGGTGCGCATGGGGTGGTTGGACAGCACCAGCGCGGTGTCGACGGTGCCGCGCTCCAGCTCCGCGCGCAGCCAGGCCAGGGCCTCCAGGCCGAGCCGGCGGGCGGTGTCGGTGCCCTCCACGGAGTGCCGGATCAGCTCCGGGCCGCCGGGGTTGCTGTGCGCGGCGAGCACGTCGCCGTCCCAGCGGCGCTCGAACTCCTGCAGGAACCCCACGGTGCGCTCGTGCGGCGGCACGATGAGCGTGGCGTGCTCGGCGCCGGGGATGTTCCACTCCATGCCCTGGAACACCAGCGGGGACCAGCGCTCGCGGGCGGCGGCGATGGCGGGGGCCTGCGCGGCGACGGACAGCTTGGCGTGGTCGGGGCCGCCGTGGTCGGTGATGACCATCCAGTCCAGGCCGCACTCCTGCCCGCGGCGCACCTGGTCGTCGACGGAGTACATGGCGTCGCGGGAGAACGTGGTGTGGATGTGGTGGTCGCCGGCGTACCAGGCGAAGGTGCGGTCGTCACCGTCGCTGGCGGGTTCCGGCTGCGGTCCGGGCAGGTGGGGGTGCGGGTGCGCGGGCACGGCCCCCACCCTGCCAGCCGGGGGCGGCGCGCCGACCGCCAGGAGGGCACGGCACTCGTAGACTGCGGAGCGTGGTGGACCCTGCACCCCGTGGAGCGCCAGCCGGCGTGGCGGGCGGGGAGCTGCGCCGGCCCGCCGCCGCGTCCCGGGTCGCGGAGCTGCTGCCCCGCTACGCCGACGACGCCGCGGGCCTGGCCGCCGACCCCGACGGCGCGGCCAGCGCGGTGCTCGACACGGCCACCGGCACCGTCCTCACCGAGGTCGTCGACACCCCGGCCTCGGGCGTGCGCGCGGCGCTGGCCGCCGCGGCCCGCGCGCAGACCACGTCTTGGCTGCACCTCACCGGCGCCGACCGCACCCGCCACCTCCTGGCGCTGGCGGAGGCCCTGCGCACCGACGTGCGCGCGATGGGCGCCACCGCGTCGCTGACGACCGGCGTGCCGGTGCGGCAGGCCGCCGCCGCCGCCGAGCACCTCGCCGACAGCGCGTTCTCCACCGCCGGCTGGGCCGACAAGCTGGGCTGGACACCGCTGCCGGCCGCCACCGTCGGGGTGGTCGCCCTCGTGGTGGACTGGCGCACCTCCCCCACCGCGCTGGACGTCTCCGCCGTGGCGGCGCTGGCGTGCGGCAACGCCGTCGCGCTGCGCCCGCGCCCGCAGGCGGCACCCCTCGCGCAC
>NZ_BAABIL010000543.1:0-4009 GCF_039542765.1 Kineococcus glutinatus | reverse complement strand
CAGCGCGAGCACCTGCTCGCGCGCCGGGACGGCACCGCCGGCGCCGACGGCCGGGCGGGGACCGCCGGCGGCGCGCAGCGGGGCGGGGGCGGGCGGGGGGACGCCGCGCGGGAGGCGCACTTCGCGTTGCGCGACGTCGTCGACCAGCTCGTGCGCACCGTCGAGCACGTGGAGGGCTACGACCGCTCGCTCACCGACATCCTGAACGCCCACCTCGCGCAGGTGTCGGTGCGGCAGAACGAGGACATGCGCCGCATCTCCGGCTGGGCCGCCATCCTGGGGGCGGAGACGCTCATCGCGGGCGTCTACGGCATGAACTTCGAGCACATGCCGGAGCTGTCCTGGCGCTTCGGCTACGCCGGGTGCCTGCTCGTGATGCTCGTCGTCGGGACCGTGCTGCACCGCCGCTTCCGGCGCGCCGGCTGGCTCTGAGGCCGTCGCGCCCGGCCGGCGGCGTCAGGGGGCGCTGCGCTCGGCGGGGCCGCGCACGTCGAGGAGGTCCTCGTCGTCCTCGACGTCCTCCTCGTCCCCGGTGTCGTCCTCGTCCTCGGTGTCGTCCTCGGTGTCGTCCACTAGGTCGTCCACCTCCTCGACGTCGTCGACGTCGTCCTCGTCGATGCCGTCGAGCTCCTCGTCCTCGCGCTCGTCCTCGACGTCGTCGTAGAGCACCAGCGGGGTGACCTCGTCATAGGTGGAGTACAGCGCCGTGTCGTACACCTCGAAGGCGTCGGCGAGGCGCTGGTAGGCGGCCTCCACGGCCGGGTCCGCCTCGCCGCGGCGGTTCGCGGCGGCGTCGAGGTGCCCCTCGAGGGCGGCCACGAGGCGGGCGAGCGCGGCACGCGGGTCCGGCGTCATGTTCCGACCGTAGCGGCCTGCGGGCCACAATGGCAGCGATGCGATCGCACAGCGGCAAGGGACCGCCCCCCACCGGCCCGGACCAGTACGAGTACCGGACGCTGACGTTCCCGCGGACCACCTCCCGGGCGGAGGCGCGCCGCCTGCTGACCGAGCAGGCCGACTACGGCCGCTGGGAGCTGGACCTGGTGCGGGTCTCCTTCGGCGGCGTGCGGCGGGTGCGGTTGCGCAGGAAGATCATCCGGGTGGTCCGCACGGCGTGAACCCGCAGGGCGCCGGCGGTCGGGATCGACGACCTGCGCCGACGCACGAGGAGGCCGACGTGAGCATCTGGCGGACGAAGACGGTCGAGGAAGCGATCCGCACGACGGATGAGCCGGGGCACCGGCTGCGCAAGTCCCTGGGCGCCTGGGACCTCACCGTGTTCGGCGTGGGCGTCATCATCGGCACCGGCATCTTCGTGCTGACCGGCCGGGCCGCGGGCACCCTCGCCGGCCCGGCGGTGTCGCTGTCGTTCGTCGTGGCCGGTGTGGTGTGCGCGCTGGCGGCGCTGTGCTACGCGGAGTTCGCCTCCACGGTGCCGGTGGCGGGGTCGGCCTACACGTTCTCCTACGCCAGCCTCGGGGAGGTGGTGGCCTGGCTCATCGGCTGGGACCTCGTGCTGGAGATGGCGCTGGGCGCCGCGACCGTGGCGGTGGGCTGGTCCGGCTACGTCGCCGACCTGCTGCAGCAGACCCTCGGGCTGTCCCTGCCGGCGTGGGTCTACGACGAGTCGCCCACCCCGACCTCGCCCAACCTCGTCGCCGCCGGCGTCATCGCCGTGCTCACCGCGGTGCTGTGCCTGGGCAGCAAGGCGTCCTCGCGGGTCAACGCCGTCGTCGTGGCCCTCAAGCTCACCGTGGTCGCCGTCGTCATCGTGGCCGGGCTGTTCTACGTGAAGGTGGCCAACTACTCCCCGTTCGTGCCGCCGTCGGGCTCGGCGGGCGCGTCGGCGCAGCCGGCCGACCCCTCGCTGTGGCAGGACCTCGGCTTCGCACCCGGCGCGTTCGGCGTCATGGGGATCTTCACCGCCGCCGCGCTGGTGTTCTTCGCGTTCATCGGCTTCGACATCGTCGCCACCGCGGCGGAGGAGACGAAGAACCCCCAGCGGGACGTGCCCCGCGGCATCTTCGGCTCCCTGGCGATCTGCACCGGCCTGTACGTCGCCGTCTGCCTCGTCATCACGGGCATGGTGCGCTACGACGAGATCAGCACCGCCGCACCGCTGGCCGACGCCTTCCGGCAGGTCGGGGCCCCGGTGGTGGCGACCCTGATCAGCGCCGGCTCGGTGGCCGGCCTGCTCACCGTGATGATGATCCTCATGCTGGGCCAGACGCGGGTGCTGTTCGCGATGGGCCGCGACGGCCTGCTGCCGGGGTGGTTCTCCGCCGTCAGCGAGCGCCGCGGGGTGCCGGTGCGCACCACGGTGACCACCGGCGCGGTCGTCGCCGTCGTGGCCGCCCTCGTCCCGCTCGGGGAGCTCGCGGAGATGGTGAACATCGGCACCCTCTTCGCGTTCGTGCTCGTCTCCGTCGGCGTGCTGGTGCTGCGCCGCAGGCGCCCGGACCTGCCCCGCGCCTTCCGGATGCCCGGCGTGCCCGTGCTGCCGGTGCTCTCGGCGCTGGCCTCGCTGGCGCTCATGGGTTTCCTGCCCGCCGTGACGTGGGTGCGGCTGGCGGTCTGGATGGCCGTCGGGCTGCTCGTCTACCTCGCCTACGGCTACCGCCGCTCGCACCTGGCCGGGCGCACCCCGGCCGGTCCCGCCGGCGCGCGGCGGGGATGATCGGGGCGTGCCTGTCGACGCCGCCTCGGTCGAGTCCGCCGCCTCCCGGTTGCGGGGGGTGGTGACCACCACGCCGCTGGAGCCCAACGCCCGGCTCTCCGCGCGCACCGGCGCGCAGGTGTGGCTCAAGCGCGAGGACCTGCAGGTGGTGCGCTCCTACAAGGTGCGCGGGGCGTACAACCTCATCGCCCAGCTCGCCGGGGCGGACCACGCCGCGGGCGTGGTCTGCGCCAGCGCCGGCAACCACGGGCAGGGGGTGGCGCACGCCTGCGCGCTGCTGGGGGTGCCCGGCCGGGTGCACGTGCCGCGCACCACGCCGCGGCAGAAGCGCGACCGGATCGCGGCCCTGGGCGGGCCGGCAGTCACCACGATCGTGGCGGGCGACACCTACGACGACGCCGCCGCCGGGGCGCTGGCCGACGCCGCCGCCACCGGCGCGACCCTGGTGCCCGCCTTCGACGACCCGCGCACCATCGCCGGGCAGGGCACCGTGGCCGCCGAGGTCGTGGCGCAGTTCACGGCCGCCACCGGCGCCCCGCCCGACGTCCTCGTCGTCCCCGTGGGAGGTGGGGGCCTGCTGGCCGGCTGCCTGGCGTGGTTGCGCGAGCGGCACCCCGGGGTGCGCCTGGTGGGGGTGGAGCCTGCCGGGGCGGCGTGCATGGCCGCGGCGGTGGCCGCGGGCGGCCCCGTGCGGCTGGAGCACATCGACGGCTTCGTCGACGGGGCCGCGGTGCGCCGCGCCGGGGACGCCACGTACCGGGTCGTGGCCGCCGGCGGCGCGGAGCTGGCGGTGGTGCCCGAGGGCGCGGCGTGCGCGGAGATGCTCGCCCTGTACCAGACCGACGGCATCATCGCCGAGCCCGCCGGGGCGCTGGCGCCGGCCGCCCTCGGCGGCGCCGTGCCCGTGGCGCCCGGTGAATCGGTGGTGTGCGTCCTCTCCGGCGGCAACAACGACGTCAGCCGCTACGCGGAGGTCGTCGAGCGCGCGCTGGTCCACGAGGGCCGCAAGCACTACTTCCTCGTGGAGTTCCCCCAGGAGCCCGGCGCGCTGCGCCGCTTCCTCGACGAGGTCCTCGGCCCCGACGACGACATCACGCTGTTCGAGTACGTCAAGCGCAGCAACCGCGAGACCGGCCCGGCCCTCGTGGGCGTCGAGCTGGCCCGCGCGGACGACCTCGGGCCGCTGCTGGCGCGGATGGCGGCCGCACCGCCGGCGGTGGAGCGCGTCGACCCGGCCAGCCCGCTGTTCCGGTACCTGCTGTGAGAGCGCCGGGGCGCGGTGCCCCGGCGCTCCCACCGCGCGGGCGGGCCCGGGGTCAGCGGACGGCGGAC
>NZ_BAABIL010000542.1:0-2430 GCF_039542765.1 Kineococcus glutinatus | reverse complement strand
GTGCGGCGCCTGCGCACGCGCGGCGGGGACGTGCCCGCGCGCGACACCGGCGCGCCGCGCGCGGGACGTCCCCGCCGCCCGGGCCCGCTCAGCGCAGCCGGAACACCGCCGCCGTCCGCGCGGGCACGGTGAACGCGCCGCTCGCCGCGTCGAACCGGGATCCCCGCACGACGGGGTCGCCGCCGCGGGCCTGCACCGGGTGCAGCCGGAACCGCTGCCCGGCCGTGCCCGGCACCACCTGCGTGGTCGCCCGCGGGGATGCGTTGAACACCACCACGAGGCCCTGCAGCCGCGGGTCGACGTCGCGGCCGGCGGTGTCGTCGATCCGCATCACGATGACGCCGGGCGTCTGCTGCGGCCCGCTGCCGGGGAAGGACAGCTTGCGCTGCACGAGGTCGGCGCTGCCCAGGTGGAACAGCGGGGTGCTCTCGCGGATCTCGAGCAGCTCCTCGGCGCGCTCGCGCGCGGTGCGGATGTCCGCGGGCGACGGGCGCAGCGCCGGGTCGGCGAGCAGCGGCCGCATGAAGGGGTACTTGGCCTCGTTGTCCGCCGCCGGGGGCAGGCCGCGGCCGAACCCGTTGGTGGTGCCGGAGTGGTCCAGCACGTTGAACCAGTCGCCGGAGTCGTAGCTGTTGCGGTCCAGGGACTTGCTGCGCAGCGCGTCACCGCCGGCGTGCCAGAACGAGATGCCCTGCCCGAACGCGGTGGTCGCCAGGGCCAGCGTCTGCATCCGGGTGCGGTCGGCGACGGGGGTGTCCTGCGGCAGCTTGTAGGCGAGGGCGTCGTAGAGGGTTTCGTTGTCGTGGGCCTCGACGTAGGTGACGGCCTCCTGCGGGTCGGCGGTGTACCCCGCGGGCTGGCCGTTGTAGTCGACCTGGGAGCCCGTGACCCGCGCGCCGGTCCGGTCGGTGAACGCGAAGTCCGCGAGGTTGCCGGTGAGGCCGACGCGGATCTGGTCCTGCGCCAGCAGCAGCCGCTCGCGCTGCTGCTCGGGGGTGCCGTTGACGGGGTCGCCGTTGGGGTCGGTGGACAACCCCGAGCCGAACCCCTGCACGCGGGGGTTCTCGTCGAAGGGGCCGCCGCCGCGCACGGCGTCGCGCAGCCGGTCGGTGAACGTGCCGATCCCGGTGCCGGCCATGTTGAGCTGGGTGGCCTGCACGAAGCGGGCGTCGTCGGCGACCTCGCCGAAGTTCCACCCCTCGCCGTACAGGGTGATCCCCCGGCCGTCGACGCCGTCGCGCTGCGGGGTGAGCCGGTCCAGGGCGGCGCGCACGTCGAGGACGTTCTGCTTCGGGTGGTGGCCCATGAGGTCGAAGCGGAACCCGTCGACCTTGTACTCCCGCGCGATCGTGACGACGGAGTCCACGACGAGCTTGCCCATCATGGTGTGCTCGGGTGCGGTGTTCGCGCAGCACGTCGAGGTCTCCACGGCGCCGCTCGTGGGGTCCAGGCGGTGGTAGTAGCCGGGCACGATGCGGTCGAGGTCGCTGCGCCCGCCCTGACCGGAGTCGGGGGTGTGGTTGTAGACGACGTCCTGCACGACGCGCAGGCCGGTGCGGTTGAGCGCGGCGACCATGTCGCGGAACTCCCGGGTGCGGACGCCGCCGTCGGGGGAGGTGGCGTAGGAACCCTCCGGGGTCGTCCAGTGCAGCGGGTCGTAGCCCCAGTTGAACCCGTCCTGCGCCGCGACCGCGCCGACGCACTCCTGCTGCTGCGCGCTGTCCGGGGGCAGCGCGGGCAGGTCGCACCGCGGCTGCTGCTGCGCGGAGCGGCGCTCCTCGACGGTGGAGATGTCGTTGACGGGCAGCAGGTGCACGGCGCGCAGCCCGGAGTCGGCGAGCTCGCGCAGGTGGCGCATCCCGTCGCTGCGGGTGTCGGTGAACGCCGCGTAGGTGCCGCGGTGCGCGGCGGGCACGGTGGTGTCGGTGATGGAGAAGTCCCGCACGTGCAGCTCGTAGATCGACAGGTCCTCGGGCTGGGCGAGGGCGGGTTTGCGCAGCCGGTCCCAGCCCTTCGGGGTGAGGGCGGCGTCGTCGAGGTCGAGCAGCAGGCTCTGCCCGGAGTTCGCGGTGAGCCCGACGCTGTAGGGGTCGGTGACGAGGTTGCGCTCCACCCGTCCGGTCTCGGGCACGAACACCTCGACCTCGAAGAGGTAGGCGGCGTCCTTCCAGCGGCGCTCGCCGGTGACCGACCAGACGCCGTCGCGGTCCGCCCGCAGCGGCGCGCTGGCCGTCCGGGCCCCGGTGCGGGGGTCGGAGACGTGCACGGTGACGCTGCGCGCGGTGGGCGCCCACAGCGCCAGGGAGGGGCGCCCGCGGTGCCAGGTGGGGCCGAGGGTGCGGCGGGCGGCGCCGGGGTGGAGGGAGTCCAGCACGCCCGGCACCTGCACGGCGGTGGCGGCGGTGACGGTGCCGGAGGCGTCGGTGGCGC
>NZ_BAABIL010000541.1:0-3983 GCF_039542765.1 Kineococcus glutinatus | reverse complement strand
GTCTACGCCGTCATCGCCCTGGCCTGGGCCGCGGCCCTGGCCTACTCGATCCGCGAGCACGCCGTCGTCGTCGTCCCCGCCGCGGAGCGGGCGGGTGGGGGCGCGCAGGGCCCGCAGGGCGGGGGCCGCCGCGGCGCGCACCGGCACGAACCGCACGGCGTCGCCGGGGCGCAGCTGCCCGAGCTTCCAGCGCTCGCCGGTGACGACGGTGACGGGGCAGACGAAACCGCCGAGGCTGGGTCCGTCGGGGCCGAGCAGGATCGGGGTGTCGCCGGTGAAGTCCAGCGCGCCGACCGAGTACGGGGTGTCGTGGATGTTGCTGGGGTGCAGGCCGGCCTCGCCGCCGTCGGTGCGCGTCCAGGCGGGTTTCGGCCCGACGAGGCGCACGCCGGTGCGCGAGGAGTTGAAGTGGACGAGGTACTCGGTGGCGTACAGGGTGTCGACGTCGGCGCGGGTGAAGAACTCGGGCGCGGCGTGCGGGCCCTCGGTGACGTGCAGCTCCCACTCGGCGGTCAGCTCGGGCCGGTCGGCCACCGGCACGGGTCCGGCGGTGGTCGCCCCGCCCGCTGCCGGCCGCAGCAGGTCGCCGGTGACGAGGGCCCGCCCGGTGGAGCCGCCGAAACCGCCGAGGGTGAACGTCGCCGCGCTGCCCAGGTACGCCGGCACGTCGAGGCCGCCGCCGACGAGCACGTACGTCCGCAGCCCCGGCCCGGCGGCGGTGCCGACGTCGAGCACCTGCCCGGCCGCGACAACGACGGGCTCCCACATCGGCACCGGTTCGCCGTCGACGGTGACGGGCGCGGGGGCACCGGTCACGCAGACGGTCACCGCGGTGGAGAACCGCAGCGCGGGCCCGGCGACGGTGCACTCCAGGCCCGGGGCGCCCTCGGGGTTGCCGAGGGCCAGGTTGCCGAGGCGGAAGGAGCGGTCGTCCATCGGCCCCGACGGGGGGACGCCGACCTGCCAGAGGTTCAGCCGGCCCGGCCAGTCCTGCACGGTGGTGAGGGTCCCGGCGCGCAGGACCTCGATGCGCGGCTCGGTGTCCCGGACCCCCTCCAGGGTCTTCGTGGTGTGGGTGGCGGCGGCGATCTCGGGGGCGGTGTGCAGGGCGCGCAGCTGCCCGAGGTTGGTGTCGACGCCGTCGACGCGGGTGGTGGCCAGGGCGTCGGCGAGGCGCGCGAACGCCTCCTCGCGGGTGGCACCGGAGGCGACGACCTTGGCGAGCATGGGGTCGTAGCTGCCCGTGACCTCGGTGCCCGTCTCCACCCAGGTGTCGACGCGGACGCCCTCCCCCGCGGGCCAGCGCACGGCGGTGACGGTGCCGGTGCCGGGGCGGTGGCCGCGGGCGGGGTCCTCGGCGTAGACGCGGGCCTCCACGGCGTGCCCGGTCGGGGCGGGCTGGGGCTCGTCGAACATGGCGGTGTCGCCCTGCGCCAGGCGCAGCATCCACGCCACGAGGTCGATGCCGAGGGTCTCCTCGGTGACGGGGTGCTCGACCTGCAGGCGGGCGTTGACCTCCAGGAACGACGTCTCGGCGCGGTCGGCGTCGTAGACCAGCTCCACGGTGCCGGCCGAGCGGTAGGAGACGGACTCCCCCAGGACCCGCGCCGCCTCGTGCACCTGCCGGCGCAGCTCCTCGGGCAGGTTCGGGGCGGGGGCCTCCTCGACGACCTTCTGGTTGCGCCGCTGCAGGGTGCAGTCGCGGTCGCCGAGGACGAGGACGCGCCCGGCCCCGTCGCCGAACACCTGCACCTCCAGGTGGCGGGCGTGTTCCACGAACCGCTCGAGGAACACCCCGGTGGAGGCGAAGCTGGCGCTGGCCAGCCGCTGCACGGCGTCGAAGGCGTCGCGCAGGTCCTGCGGGTTCCAGCAGGCCCGCATGCCGATGCCGCCGCCGCCGCCGGTGGCCTTGAGGATGACGGGCCAGCCGATGTCCTCGGCCGCCGCCAGGGCCTCGTCGACGTCGGCGAGCAGTTCCGTGCCCGCCGACATCGGCAGCCCCGCGGCGCGGGCCAGGCGGCGCGCGGTGTGCTTGGCACCGAAGGCCTCCAGCTGCTCGGGGGTGGGGCCGACGAACCGGGCCCCGGCGGCCTCCACGGCGCGGGCGAAGGCGGCGTCCTCGGAGAGGAACCCGTAGCCGGGGTGGACCGCGCCGGCGCCCGTGTCCCGGATCGCGGCGAGCAGCCGGTCCACGGCCAGGTAGCTCGCCGCCACCGGCGCCGGGCCGAGCCGGTACGCCTCGTCGGCCTCGCGGACGTGCGGGGCGCCGCGGTCGGCGTCGGAGAAGACCGCGACGGTGCGCAGGCCCTCCGCGCGGGCGGTGCGGATGATGCGCCGGGCGATCTCACCGCGGTTGGCGACGAGGAGGGTGTCGAACACGGGGGCGGGTCCTTCCTGGGGTTCGGTCTGCGGGGTGCGCCGGCGCGGTGTCCCCGGCGGTGTCCCCGGCGGTGTCGGGGACGGCGTCAGGGGCGGGTGACGACCATGCGGACCGGGGTGGGGTCGAACCCGTTGCACGGGTTGTTGACCTGCGGGCAGTTCGACACCAGGACGAGGGTGTCGACGTCGGCGCGCAGCGCGACGCGCAGGCCGGGGGCGGAGATGCCGTCGACGATGCCGAGGCTGCCGTCGGGGTCGACGGGCACGTTCATGTAGAAGTTGACGTTGCTCACCAGGTCGCGCTTGCCGAGGCCCCAGCGCGCGCCCTCGCCGAGGAAGTTCTCCACGCACGCGTGCTGGTGCTGGGTGTGGAACCCGTACCGCAGGGCGTTGGACTCCCGGCTGCACGCCCCGCCGAGGGTGTCGTGCCGGCCCACCTCGTCGGCCACCACCGTCATCAGCGCACGGCCCCGGTTGGAGCGCAGGACGCTGCCGGTGGTGAGGAACACGTTGCGCTGCGCGGCGATCGTGTCGGGGGCGCTGTAGCGCTCGGCGGTGTCCGCGGCGGCGTAGAGGAGGCAGTCGACGGCCTGGTTGCCGCCGAGGTCGACGATCGTGAGGACGTCGCCGGCGGCGACGACGGCGGACCAGCCGGCGCGGGCGGGCACCACCTCGTCGAGGACGACCTCGCCGCCGACGAGGGCCGCCTGCGCGCCGGGGACGGGCCCGGCGGCGGCGTGGTTCGTGGTCGTGGTGCTCATGCGGTCCCCCGGGCGAGGCGGTCGGTGCGGGTGGCGTCGTAGGCGCGGCGCGCCTCGGGGCTGCGGGTCCACTGCGCGTCCTGGGGCCGGGTGGTCTCCCCCGGCCAGGCGAGGACGTGCAGGTTCCCCCCGGGTGGCGCGTCCGCCGGTTGCAGCGGGTGCGGGGAGTTCGCCAGCAGCACGACGGCGGGCATCTCCAGGCGCAGGGCGAGGACGGCGCCGGCCCCGGCGCCGACGGGGTCGGAGAGGGTGCCGTCCGGTGCGACGCGCACGCCCTGGAAGAACGTCAGGCTCGGGGGGACGTCGCGGCCGTCGAGGCCGTGCTTGGCGGCGGTGGTGGTGAACAGCGCCGGGGCCGAGGCGCCGCAGAGGGCGTCGTGCTGCCCGGAGGTGTCCGCCACCACGGTGGCCATCGCCCGGCCCTGGTCGGTCAGCAGCACGTGGCCCGTCGTGACGTACGCCTGCCAGAGCACCTTGACGGTGTCGGCGACGTTGAGCCGCTCCCACGGCGCGCCGGCGCGCAGCAGCACCAGGTGGGCGCAGGCGCCGCCGTCGGCGTCGGTGAGCTGCAGGGTGGTGCCGGCGGCGAGGACGGCGCTGGTGCTCGTGCCGGGGGCGAGCGACTCCGCCCACACCAGGTCCCCGGCGCCGACCCCGGCGGGCAGCGCGTGGGGCCAGGTCGCAGGCGGCACGAACGGGCGCTCGGTGGTGGTGGCCGCCGCCTCCTGGGCGCGGGCGTGGGCGCGGGCGGCGGCGGTGGTGGCGGTCATCGGGCGGAACCCTCCTGGGTCGGGCGCGGGGCGCCGGAGTGCGGGGCGCCGGCGTGCGGGGCGCCGCCGTGCG
>NZ_BAABIL010000540.1:0-8435 GCF_039542765.1 Kineococcus glutinatus | reverse complement strand
GTGCTGGAGTACTTCGCCGGCGCCGTGGAACGCCACCTCGGGGACCAGATCCCGGTCGCCGGCGGCCTCGACGTCACCTTCCACGAGCCGCTCGGCGTCGTGGGCGTCATCGTGCCGTGGAACTTCCCGATGCCCATCGCGGGCTGGAGCCTGGCGCCCGCGCTGGCCGCGGGGAACACCGTCGTGCTGAAACCGGCGGAGCAGACGCCGCTGACCGCGCTGCGGCTGGCGGAGCTGGCCCTGGAGGCGGGGCTGCCCGAGGGCGTGCTCCAGGTGCTGCCCGGCCGGGGCGACGTCGTCGGCGCCCGCCTCGTCGAGCACCCCGACGTCCGCAAGATCGTCTTCACCGGCTCCACCGCCGTCGGGCGGCAGGTCATGGCCGGCGCCGCCCGGCACGTCAAGCGCGTCACCCTGGAGCTGGGGGGCAAGAGCGCCAACGTGGTGTTCGCCGACGCCGACCTGGAGCGCGCCGCGGCCAGCGCACCGGACGGGGTGTTCGACAACGCCGGGCAGGACTGCTGCGCGCGGTCGCGGATCCTGGTGCAGCGCAGCGTCCACGACCGGTTCCTGGAGCTGCTGGAGCCGGCGGTGCGGGCGGTGCGGGTGGGCGACCCCCGCGCCGCGGGCACGACGATGGGACCGCTCATCTCCGCCGCGCACCGCGCGCGGGTCGCCTCCTACCTGGAGCCGGGCCCGCTCGGGGGCGCGGAGGTGGCGTTCACCGGCAGCGCCCCGGACGGGGGCGGTTTCTGGTTCGCCCCCACCGTGGTGCTGGCCCCCGACCCCTCGGTGCCGGTGGCCACCGAGGAGGTGTTCGGGCCGGTCGTCACCGTCACCGCGTTCGACGACGAGGCCGACGCCGTGCGGATCGCCAACGCCAGCCGCTACGGGCTGTCCGGGTCGATCTGGACGGAGAACCTCGGGCGGGCGCTGCGGGTGGCCCGCGCGGTGGAGGCCGGGAACCTGTCGGTGAACTCCCACTCCTCCGTCCGCTACTGCACCCCGTTCGGCGGGGTGAAGGAGTCCGGCCTCGGCCGCGAGCTCGGCCCCCGGGCCCTCGACGCCTTCACCGACGTCAAGAACGTGTTCATCTCCACCACCTGAACCGGAGGACCCGACGTGACCGCGCAGAACACCCAGAGCCCCGACGAGCGGCCGGTGTGCCGCCGCCTCCCCGGCCGGGTGGCGGTCGTCACCGGCGGCGGCAGCGGGATCGGGCTGGCCACCGCGCGGCGGCTGGCCTCGGAGGGGGCGCGGGTCGTCGTCGCCGACGTGGACGCCGAGGCCGGCCGCGCGGCCGCGCTGGAGGTCGACGGGCTGTTCGTGCGCACCGACGTCACCGACCCCGAGCAGGTCGATGCGCTGTTCGCCACCGCCGCGAGCACCTACGGGTCGGTCGACGTGGCGTTCAACAACGCCGGGATCTCCCCGCCGGAGGACGACTCCATCCTCACCACCGACCTCCAGGCGTGGCGGCGGGTGCAGGAGGTGAACCTCACCTCCGTCTACCTGTGCTGCAAGGCCGCCATCCCCCACATGCAGCGGCAGGGCCGCGGATCCATCGTCAACACCGCCTCCTTCGTCGCGGTCCTCGGCTCGGCCACCTCGCAGATCTCCTACACCGCCTCCAAGGGGGGCGTGCTGGCCCTCAGCCGGGAGCTGGGCGTGCAGTTCGCCCGCGAGGGCATCCGCGTCAACGCCCTGTGCCCCGGCCCGGTGAACACCCCGCTGCTGCGGGAGCTGTTCGCCGCCGACCCCGAGCGCGCCGCCCGCCGCCTCGTCCACGTCCCCGTCGGCCGGTTCGCCGAACCCGAGGAGCTGGCCGCGGCCGTGGCGTTCCTGGCCAGCGACGACGCCTCCTTCATCACCGCCTCGACGTTCCTCGTCGACGGCGGCATCTCCAGCGCCTACGTCACGCCCCTGTGAGGCCGGTCCCCGACGTGGGCGGCGAACCGCGGCCGGCGCCGGCCACCGGTGCGGCCGAGGCGCTGCTGCGACCGCTGCGGGTCGGCAACGCGTTCGAGGAGACCGTGGAGCGGCTGCTGCAGACCATCCGGCTCGGCCTCGTGCCCCCCGGCGACCGGCTGCCCCCCGAGCGCGAGCTGGCGCCGCGGCTGGGGGTGTCGCGGGCCACGCTGCGCGACGCGCTCGCCGCCCTGCACGCCGCCGGGTGGGTGGAGGTGCGCCGCGGCCGCACCGGCGCCACGTTCGTGCGCGAGCGGCTGCCGCGACCGGCGGGGAACTGCCCCGCACCCACCGCGGCGGAGGTGGAGGACGTGCTCGCGCTGCGCTGGGCGGTGGAGGTGGGAGCCGCCGAGCTCGCCGCCCGCCGCGGTCCCACCGGCGCCGAGCGCGACGCCCTCGACACCGCGCTGCGCGCGGCGGAGGCCGCCTCCCCGGCCGACTACCGCCGCTGCGACTCCCGGCTGCACCTGGCGCTCGCGGCGGCCAGCGGCTCGCCGTCCCTCGTCGCGGTCGCCGCCGACGCCCGGGTCCGGCTCGACGACCTGCTGGACCGCATCCCGCTGCTGGCGGTGAACCTGGCGCACTCCGACGCCCAGCACCGCGCCATCGTCGCCGCGGTGCTGGCCGGCGACGCCGGGCGCGCCCGCGCCGCCGCCGCCGAGCACGTCGAGGGCAGCGCCGCGCTGCTGCGCGGCTTCCTCAGCTGAGGGCGCGCATCAGGTCCTCGGCCTGCGCCTGCACGAGAGCGCCGAGGTGCTCCACCTCGGCCTCGCGCCAGCGTCCCGCCGTCAGCCGCTCCACGGGGGTGCGCCGGTGGCCGGGGTTGACGAGGCGCTCGGCGATCTCCAGGCCGGCGGTGACGCTGGCCGCCAGCGGCACGCTCGCGCTGCCGCGGGCCACCTGCAGCAGCGCGTCGGGCATCTCGTCGGGGAAACCCCACGCGGCCAGCGCCTCGGCCGACAGCCGCACGTGCGTGACGCCGTAGGCGGCGAGCTCCGCCGCGACGAGCTCGGTGCGGTCGGCGGCGGTGGCCGCCAGCTCGGCGTAGCGCGGGTCGCAGCGGTGCAGCAGGGCCTGGCCCAGCCGCGCCAGCAGGCCCAGGCCGAACGCGTCGGGCACCTGCACGCCCAGGCGGGGGGCCAGCTCGCCCGCGGCCACGGCGCTGAGCAGGCTGCGCTCCCAGAACAGCTCGGGCAGCTGCACGTCCCCGTCCAGACCCGCCATCGCGGTCACGGCGAGGCTGCGGACGGTGGAGAAACCCACGACGGTCACGGCGAAGGAGGTGCTGGACACCCGGCCGCGCAGGCCGAAGTAGGCCGAGTTCGCCAGCCGCATGAGCTTGGCCGTCAGCGCGGGGTCGTAGGAGACCACCTGCCCCAGCGACTTGGCGGAGCTGCGGTCGTCGTCGGCCGCGGACACGACGCGCGCGGCGACCGGCCGCTGGGCGGGCAGGTCGTCGAGGGCGCGGGCGACGCGGCCGAGGACCTCCGCCGCCTCGGCGGCCGACTCAGCGGTGAGCTGCACGGGGAAGCACCTCCGTGGGAAGGGAACCGGCTGCGGACAGGGCGGGGACGGGTCGTGCGGGGGCGGGTCGTGCGGGCTCCCGCGGCGGGGTCCCGGGGTCCAGGAGCACCCCGGAGGCCAGCAGCGCCAGGACCTGCTCGGCGGTGAGCGGGCGGGAGTACAGGAACCCCTGCGCGGCGTCGCACCCCAGCTCGGCCACCACCGCGGCCTGGGCCGCCGTCTCCACGCCCTCGGCGATGGTGCCCAGCCCGAGGGCGCGGGCGAGGGCGACGACGGCCGAGGTGACGGCCCGCGCCGTGCGCGCGTCCGCCGAGCACAGGTCCTTGACGAAGCTGCGGTCCACCTTGAGGTGGTCCACCGGCAGCTCCCGCAGGTAGGACAGCGAGGAGTACCCCGTGCCGAAGTCGTCGACGGCCACGCTGGCCCCGCCGCGGCGCAGCTCCTCCAGCACCTCGCGGCAGGCGGCGGTGTCGGTCAGGACGGCCGTCTCGGTGATCTCCAGGCACAGGTCGGACAGCTGCAACCCCGCCGCCTCGACCACCGCGCGGATGCGGCCGGCGAGCCCGGGCGCCGTGAGGGACACCGCCGAGAGGTTCACGGCCACGGTCGCCGGGGCCAGGTCCCCCAGCTGGGCGCGCCAGGCGGCCAGGTCGCGGCAGGCCACCTCCAGGACGTGCGCGTCCAGGGCGGGCACGAGGTTGTTCTGCTCCGCCAGCGGCACGAAGACACCCGGCGACACCGGGCCCAGCTCGGGGTGGCGCCAGCGGCACAACGCCTCCAGCGACACGATCCGCCCGGCGGGCCCGGCCATGACGACCGGCTGGTACACCACGTCGAGGCTGCGCTGCACCAGCGCCTGGCGCAGGTCGGCGACGAGGCGCAGCGAGCGGCGGGCCGAGGCCACCGCCCCGTCGTCGGTCACCGCCCAGCGGTCCTTGCCGCCGGCCTTGGCCGCGTACATCGCGATGTCCGCCTCGCGCAGCACCTGCTCGGCGCCGGTGTGGCCGGTGTCGAGCACGACGACGCCGACGCTGGCCGTGGGCCGGATGCGCACGCCCTGCACGTCCAGCGGCGCGGAGACGGCGTCGAGGACGCGCTGGGCGGCCACCGCTGCCGCACCCGGCCCGTCCAGGCCGTGGCACAGCAGCACGAACTCGTCGCCGCCGATGCGCGCCACCACGTCGTCGTCGCGGACGGCGGCCCGCAGGCGGTGCCCCACCTCCACGAGCAGGGCGTCGCCGCTCTCGTGGCCGAGGCCGTCGTTGACCACCTTGAAGTCGTCGAGGTCCAGCAGCATGACCACGGCGTCGCCGCGGACAGCGCCCGCGGCCCGCTGGGTGCGCCCGGCGAGGACGCGCCCGACCTCCTCCGCGACGGCGGTGCGGTTGGGCAGGCCGGTCAGCAGGTCGTGGCGCGCCTGGTAGGCGAGGCGGTGCTCGGCCGCCAGGCGCTCGGTGATGTCCTCGACGCTGCCCACGAACCCCGCCGCCTGCCCCGGCACGGCCGAGGGCGCGAGCGTGACGCGGACCCAGCGGACGTGGCCGCTGGCCTGCCGCATGCGGACGTCGACGCAGCCCTCCCCGCCCTGCAGCGCGGTGGCGACGCGGTCGAGCAGGAGGGGCAGGTCCTCGGCCGCGACGCGCTCCAGCCACGCGGTGCCGTGCAGCTCCTCCGCGGGCAGCTGCAGCAGGCGCGCGAAGGCGTCGTTGACGTGGGCCAGGCGGGCGCCGACGTCGGACAGGACCGTCGGCACGGGCGAGCGGCGGGCCAGCACCGCGAAGCGGTCCTCGGCGTGGCGGGGGCGCTGGAGACCACCGGCGGTCGCCTCCGCGCGCAGCACCCACCACAGCTCGTCGGCGTGCAGCGCACCGGGCGAGGGCGCGGGGCTGGCGACGAGGTCGACGGGCCAGCTGGTGCCGTCGGCGCGGTGGACCTGCACGCCCCAGCGCTCCGCGCGCTCGCGGCCGAGCAGGTCGGCGCTGGTGCCCTGCACGGGCACCAGCAGCTCGTCCAGGGGGGTGTGCAGCACCTGCGAGGCGTCACGGCCCAGCAGGTCCTCGGCGGCGGCGTTGAGCCAGCGCAGCACCGCCGCACCGCCGCCGCCGGGCCCGAGGCGCCTGGAGACGACGAACAGCGGGCGCTCGACCGCGCAGGCCACGTGCGCGAGCGCGGACGCCACGACGTCGTCCACGTCCGCACCGCCTCCCCGCCGCGGGCGCGCGCCCCCTGCGCCGCCTCCTCGTCTTCATCGGCAGCGGCGTCCCCGGCTTGACACCGGCCGACCCGCCCGGGCCAACGGGCGGCCGCGCGCCGGCGGTGCGGCGGACGCGGCGGGGGGCGCACCGCCGTGGCGGTGCGCCCCCCGCCGGTGGGAGGAGCCGGGCTCAGGACCGCACGAGCGAGCGCAGCACGTACTGCAGGATGCCGCCGTTGCGGTAGTAGTCGGCCTCGCCGGGGGTGTCGATGCGGACGACGGCGTCGAACTCGACGACCTCGCCGGACTCCCTGCGGGCGCTCACGCGCACCGTGCGCGGGGTGCTGCCGGAGTTGAGCTCCGTGACGCCGCTGATGTCGAAGGTCTCGGTGCCGTCCAGGCCCAGGGAGGCCGCGCTCTCCCCCGCCGGGAACTGCAGCGGCAGCACGCCCATCCCGATGAGGTTGGAGCGGTGGATGCGTTCGAAGCTCTCGGTGATGACGGCGCGCACGCCGAGCAGCGCGGTGCCCTTGGCCGCCCAGTCGCGCGAGGAGCCCGAGCCGTACTCCTTGCCGCCCAGGACGACGAGGGGGATGCCGGCCTCGGCGTAGCGCTGCGCGGCGTCGTAGATCGTCGTCTGCTCCCCGCCCGCGGTGAAGTCGCGGGTGAACCCGCCGCTGACGCCGTCCAGCAGGAGGTTCTTCAGCCGGATGTTGGCGAACGTGCCGCGGATCATGATCTCGTGGTTGCCGCGGCGGGAGCCGTAGCTGTTGAAGTCGTGCCGGGCGACGCCGTGCTCGGCGAGGTAGCGGCCCGCCGGGCTGTCCGCCTTGATGGAGCCGGCCGGGGAGATGTGGTCGGTGGTCACCGAGTCCCCCAGCAGGGCGAGCACCCGGGCGCCGCTGATGTCCGTCACGGCCGTCGGCTCGGCGGGCATCCCGTCGAAGTACGGGGGCTTGCGGACGTAGGTGGACCGCTCGTCCCACTCGAAGGTGCTGCCCTCGGGGGTGGGCAGCGAGCGCCAGCGCTCGTCGCCGGCGAAGACGTCGGCGTAGTCCTTGGTGAACATCTCCTGCGTGATGGACTCGGCGATGACCCGCTCCACCTCGGCCGCCTCGGGCCAGATGTCGCGCAGGAAGACGTCCTGCCCGTCGGCGTCGGTGCCGATCGGGTCGGTCTCGACGTCCCAGTCCATCGTGCCGGCCAGCGCGTAGGCGATGACCAGCGGCGGGCTGGCGAGGTAGTTCATCTTCACGTCCGGGTTGATCCGGCCCTCGAAGTTGCGGTTGCCGGACAGCACCGCGGTGACGGCGAGGTCGTTCTCCTGGACGGCCGCGGAGAACTCCTCCCGCAGGGGGCCGGAGTTGCCGATGCAGGTGACGCAGCCGTAGCCCACGAGGTGGAAGCCGAGCTTCTCCAGGTACGGGACGAGCCCGGCCTTCTCGTAGTAGTCCATGACGACCTTGCTACCGGGGGCGAGCGAGGTCTTCACCCACGGCTTGACGCTCAGGCCGCGCTCGACGGCCTTCTTCGCCAGCAGCGCCGCGGCCATCATGACCGACGGGTTGGAGGTGTTCGTGCAGCTGGTGATCGAGGCGATCGCGACCGCACCGTGGTCCAGCTCGGTCTCGGTGCCGTCGGCGAGGGTGACGGGCACCCGCCTGCTCGGGCGGCCGGCGGCGTGACCGGGCTCGGCGGGGGTGTCGTCGCCGCCGCTCACGGACGTCGAGGGCGGGTCGGAGGCGGGGAAGCTCTCCGCGCTGGCCTCGTCCTGGGAGGCGCCGGCGACGTCGTCGATCGCGTCGGAGTGGGCGCTGGACGCGGCGGCGACCGGTGCGGCGGCGACGGGGACGGGGTCGCTCACGTAGTCGCCGAGGGCCGCGCGGAAGGCCTCCTTGGCCTCGGTGAGGACGATGCGGTCCTGCGGGCGCTTGGGGCCGGCGATGCTGGGCACGACGGTGGACAGGTCCAGCTCGAGGTACTCGGAGTACTGCGCCTCGCGGGCGGGGTCGTGCCAGAGGCCCTGCTCCCTGCAGTACGCCTCGACGAGGGCGACCTGGTGCTCGGAGCGGCCGGTGAGGCGCAGGTA
Source organism: Kineococcus glutinatus (assembly GCF_039542765.1). Classification (NCBI taxonomy): domain Bacteria; kingdom Bacillati; phylum Actinomycetota; class Actinomycetes; order Kineosporiales; family Kineosporiaceae; genus Kineococcus; species Kineococcus glutinatus. Next base: position 663 of record NZ_BAABIL010000540.1, on the reverse strand, counting down.
GTCCAGCGTCACGTCGTCGATCGGGAAGATCGCCGCGGTGGAGCCGAACTCCGGGCTCATGTTGCCGATGGTGGCGCGGTTGGCCAGCGGCACGGCACCGACGCCCTCGCCGTAGAACTCGACGAACTTGCCGACGACGCCGTGCTTGCGCAGCATCTCGGTGATCGTCAGCACGACGTCGGTCGCGGTGGCGCCGGCCGGGATGGAGCCCGACAGCCTGAAGCCGACGACGCGCGGGATGAGCATCGACACCGGCTGGCCGAGCATCGCGGCCTCGGCCTCGATGCCGCCGACGCCCCAGCCGAGCACGCCGAGGCCGTTGACCATCGTGGTGTGCGAGTCGGTCCCGACGAGGGTGTCGGGGTAGGCCAGCCGCTCCCCGTCCACCTCGCGCTCGAAGACGACGCGGGCCAGGTGCTCGATGTTGACCTGGTGGACGATGCCGGTGCCCGGGGGGACGACCTTGAAGTCGTCGAACGCGGTCTGCCCCCAGCGCAGGAACTGGTAGCGCTCGCGGTTGCGGCCGTACTCGATCTCGACGTTCTTCTCGAACGCGTCGGGGCTGCCGTAGACGTCGGCGATGACGGAGTGGTCGATGACCAGCTCGGCCGGGGCCAGGGGGTTGATGCGCGTGGGGTCGCCCCCGAGGTCGGCGACGGCCTC
>NZ_BAABIL010000539.1:0-7229 GCF_039542765.1 Kineococcus glutinatus | reverse complement strand
GCCGGCGGCGGCCGCCAGGGGGCGCAGCAGCGCGGCGCCGTCGTCGTCCACGTCGAGGCGCGCGCCGGCGTGGTCGGTGCCGCGGAGGCAGCGCAACCACGCCGCCACGGCCAGGACGAGGTGGCCGCGGGGCAGGTCGCGCTCCAGGGCGGCCCGCAGCGACGGCAGCACGTGCTCGGGGACCTTGCTGGACCCGCGCCGGCACAGCCGGGGGACGCCGTCGCCGAGGCGGGGGTTGGCGAGGCGCCGCAGCAGGGCGGCGCGGTACTCCCGCAGGTCGGTGCCCGGCACGTCCGGCAGGACGGCCGCCGCCTCGGCCAGGTACCCCTCGACGTAGCGGCGCAGCACCGGCTCGGCCATCGCCCCGTCGGTGGTGGCGATCCCGGCCAGCAGCGCCAGGTGGCCCATGGCGCAGTGCGCGCCGTTGAGCAGGCGCGTCTTGGCCAGCGCGTGCGGGCCGACGTCGGTCACGAAGCGCACCCCCACCCGCTCCAGCGGTGGGCGGCCGGCGCGGAAGTCGTCCTCGACGATCCACTGCGAGAACGGTTCGGTGACCACGGGCCAGCGGTCGGCCAGGCCGTGCGCGCGGACGATCTCCTCCCGCACCCGCGGGGTGGTCAGCGGGGTGATGCGGTCCGCGGCGCTGCACGGGAAGGAGGTGCTGCGGGCGATCCAGCGCGCCAGGTCCGGGTCCCGCAGCCGGGCGGTGCCGAGGACCGCGGCGCGGGTGGCGCGGCCGTTGCGCGGCAGGTTGTCGCAGGACAGCACGGTGAACCCCGCCAGGCCCTCCCGGCGGCGGCGGCGCAGCGCTTCCACGAGGTAGCCGAACGCCGTCGCCGGGGCCTCGGGGCGCTCCACGTCGGCGCGCACCCGCTCGTCACCGGGATCGACGTCCCCGTCGGGGTAGGCCGCGCCGGTGATCGTCAGCGTCACCAGCCTGGTGCGCTCGTCGGCCAGCGCGGCCAGCACCCGCCCGGGATCGCTCGGGGCGTACAGGTAGTCGACCATGGAGCCGATGACGCGCACCTCGTCGCCGTCGGCGCCGCGCACCACGACGGTGTACAGGGTGTCCTGGGCGTGCAGCGCCTCGCCCATCTGCGGGTGGTGCAGCCCGACGCCGACGACGCCCCAGCCGGTCTCGCCCAGCCGGGCGAGCGCGTCGAAGTACACCTCCTGGTGGGCGCGGTGGAAACCGCCCACCCCGATGTGCACCACCGAGGGCACCAGGGCCGCGCGGTCGTAGCCGGGGCGACCCACCCCCGCGGGCAGGGCCTGCAGGGTGTCCGCCCGCACCGGCTGCGCGGCGGGGGACGGCCGGAGGGGCTGGGCGGGGGTGCTCACGGTGCCGTCGCTCCTGCACGCGGGTCGGCCGGCGGTGCGCCGGGCGGGTGCGGGGCACCGGCGGACCGGGGCCGACGGCTCGACCTGTGACCCCGTTCCTACCCGTCGCGCCGCGCGGCGAAACCTCCGCCCGGTGCCGCGGGAAAGCACCTGACCGCCGCGCCCGGGCGTGGCAGGGTGCTGCCGTGCAGGTGCTCTGGGTCCACGGCTCCCCGGGATCGGGGAAGTCCACGACGTGCTGGGCTGTGCGCGAGCAGCTGACGGGCCTGCGGCACGGCTACGTCGACATCGACCAGCTCGGCATGTGCTACCCCGCCCGCGCCGACGACCCGGACCGCGAGGTCCTGCAGGCGAGGGTCCTCGGCGGGGTCGTGGCGACCTTCGCCGCGGCGGGCGCCGAGCTCGTCGTGGTCTCCGGCTGCCTCGCACCGCGGCTGCTGCCGCTGTACGAGGAGGTGGTGGGGGACGCGGAGCTGCACCTGTGCCTGCTGAGCGCCGACCCCGATGAGCTGCGCCGGCGCATCCTGGAGCGCGGCTGCGACGAGGACGAGGTGCGGCGGGTGCAGGCGGAGGCGGCGGAGCTGGAGGCGGGCGCGGACCCCGCCGACACCCGGCAGGTCGTGCTCCACCCGGGGGCCGCGGACCCGCGGCAGGTGGCCCGGCTCGTGCTGGAGCGCACCGGCGTGCTCACCGCCCCGCGCGGCCCCGCGACCGCGGCCCCGCCGGTGGCCGTCCCCTCCGACGCCCCCGGCCGGGTGCTGTGGCTGTGCGGCCCGAAGGCCGTGGGCAAGTCGGTCGCCGGCTGGGCCCTCTTCCAGGCGCTGCTGGGTTCGGGGGTCACGGCGGGTTTCGCCGACCTCGCCCAGCTCGGGTTCTTCTCCGACCCCCCGGCGGACGACCCGCAGGACCACCGCCTCCGGGCCGCGAACCTCGCCGCGCTGTGGTCCTGCTTCGCCGGCGCCGGCGCGAGCCACCTCGTGCTGGCCGGCGCGGTGGACACCCGCGAGGACGTCGAGCGCTACCGCCGCGCCCTACCCGCCGCGGAGGTCACCGTGGTGCGGTTGCGCGCCGGCGCCGACGACCTGGCCGGCCGCGTGGCGTCGCGCGGGCGCGGCGGGGGGCCGGAGATCGCGGGGGAGGACCTGGCCGGGCGCTCCGCCGAGGTGCTGCAGCGCGCCCTGGCCGCCGCCCTCGCCGACCAGGAGCGCCTCGACGCCGCTGCGGTGGAGGACGTCTGCGTGGACACCGGCGGCCTCGGCGCCGAGGAGACGGCGCAGCGCGTGCTCGCCGCGTGCGGTGACCTGCGTCCGTGAACGGTTCCCCGGGCGTCCGCGACGGCACGCCCGCCGACGCCGCCGCGTGCGCGGCGGTCTACGCCCCCTACGTCACCGACACCGTCGTCAGCTTCGAGCTGGAGCCGCCCGGCGCGGCGGAGTTCGCGGCGCGGATGGCCGACGCGGCCGCCCGCCACGCCTGGCTGGTGCTCACCGACCCGGCCGGCGGCGACCGCGTCGTCGGCTACGCCTACGGCCACGAGTTCGCCGCCCGCGCCGCCTACCGCTTCTCGTGCGAGGTCAGCGTCTACCTGGAGGTGGGCCGGCGGCGCAGCGGCGGTGGCCGGCTGCTGTACGAGGCGCTGCTGCAGCGGCTCGCCGCGCGCGGCTACCGCCGGGTGTTCGCCGGGATCGTGCTGCCCAACGCGGCCAGCGAGGGCCTGCACCGCGCGCTGGGCTTCGGGCCCGTCGGCGTCTACCGGCGCGTCGGCTGGAAGCACGGCGCGTGGCACGACGTGGCGTGGGTGCAGCGCTCCCTCGGGGACGAGGTGGACCCGCCCGCCGAGCCGCGCTGACGGGTTCTGCCGCCGCCGGGAGGGGAGAGCGAGGAGGGACACCGATCCCCGCCGTTCTCAACGTATAGCGCGCCCGGGGGCTTGCGGCAAGGCCCCGGGGGTGCCGCAGCATCGCTCGACGTGAACCCCGTGAGCACCAGCGCGTTCGACCTGCCCCCACACCTCGCGGCCAAGGCCGACCCGGCGCTGATCGCCGCCGACGAGCGGCACTTCGCGGCCGTCGCGGCGGCCCTGGAGCAGACGGTTGCGGAGTTGTCCGGGCGCCTCGAGGTCGCGCGCCGGGCACCGGGCGGCGCGGGGCAGCAGGCGCTGGACCGCGACCAGGAGGTCCACCGGCTGATCGACCGGTCGCGGACCCTGCGCCGTTTCGGACTGGACCTCTGCCTCGGGCGCATCGTCCGCGCCGACGACCCCGATCCCGTGTACGTCGGGCGGTTCGGTCTCAGCGACAGCACCGGCCGCCGCCTGCTGCTCGACTGGCGCTCACCTGCGGCCGAGCCGTTCTTCGGCGCGACCCACGCCGACCCGATGGGGCTGGTGAGCCGCCGCCGCTACCGCTGGAGCGGCGGGCGGGTCGGCGACTACTGGGACGAGGTGTTCGTCCTGGACAGGCTCGACGGGTCCGCGGAGCGCGCCGCCCTCGACGACCAGTCCGCGTTCATCGCCAGCCTGGGGATCGACCGCTCGGACCGGATGCGGGACGTGCTCGGCACCATCCAGGCCGACCAGGACGCGATCATCCGCGCCGGCTCCCGCGGCGCGCTCGTCGTCGACGGCGGCCCGGGCACGGGCAAGACCGTCGTCGCGCTGCACCGCGCCGCCTACCTGCTCTACTCCGACCCCCGCCTCGGCCACCACCGCGGCGACGTGCTGTTCGTCGGCCCGAGCCGGCCCTACCTGGCCTACGTCTCCGACGTCCTGCCCGGCCTGGGGGAGGAGGGCGTGCAGACCTGCACCCTGCGCGACCTCGTCGCCGAGGGCGCCTCGGCGGCGGTCGAGGCCGACCCGCACGTGGCCCGGCTGAAGGCGTCCGCGGACCTGGTGCGGGCGGTCGAGGCGGCCGTGCGGTTCTACGAGGAACCGCCCCGCACGGCGGTGGCGGTCGAGACGGAGTGGGCCGACATCCGGGTCGGCGCCGACACGTGGGCCGAGGTGTTCGACGCGGTGGAACCCGGCACCCCGCACAACGAGGCGCGCGAGCAGGTCTGGGAGGAACTGCTCACGGTCCTCGTGGACGAGCTCGAGGACGACGTCCCGGCCGACGTCCTGTGCAGGTCGCTGGCGCAGGAGCCTGAACTGCGCAGGGCCCTCGACCGCGCCTGGCCGCTGCTGGAGGCCGCCGACCTCGTCGCGGACCTGTGGTCGGTACCCGCCTACCTGCGCAGGTGCGCGCCCTGGCTCGGCCCCGATGACGTGCGGGCGCTGCAGCGCGCGGAACCCCGGGCGTGGACGGTGTCCGACCTGCCCCTGCTGGACGCCGCGCGACAGCGGCTGGGCGACCCGGAGGCGTCCCGGCGCGCACGGCGGAAGCGGGTCGCCGCTGCCGCAGCGGCCGAGCGGATGGCCGAGGTCGTCGACCACCTCGTCGCCACCGACGACTCCGAGATGAGGGTGATGTCGATGTTGCGCGGGCGGGACCTGCAGGACGCCCTCGTCGAGGACGCCGCGCTGCCCGGCAGCACCCCGGACCTGCTCGCCGGCCCGTTCGCGCACGTCGTCGTCGACGAGGCCCAGGAGCTCACCGACGCGGAGTGGAGGATGCTGCTGCTGCGCTGCCCGTCCCGCAGTTTCACCGTCGTGGGGGACCGGGCGCAGGCCCGCCGCGGGTTCGGCGAGTCGTGGACCGAAAGGCTGCAGCGGGTCGGGTTCGACCGCATCACCACGGCCTCGCTGAGCATCAACTACCGGACCCCGGAGGAGGTCGTGGCGGCGGCCGAGCCGGTCATCCGGGCCGTGCTGCCGGACGCCAACGTGCCCACCTCCGTCCGCCGGAGCGGCATCCCCGTCCACCACGGGGCCACGTCGGACCTCGACGCGGTCCTCGACACCTGGCTCGCCGCGCACGCGGAGGGGATCGCCTGCGTCATCGGCGACCCCGCGTTCCGCCCGACGCCCCGGGTCCGGTCGCTGACCCCGGAGCTGGCGAAGGGGCTGGAGTTCGACCTCGTCGTCCTCGTCGACCCCGAGCGGTTCGGCGTGGGCGTCGAGGGCGCGGTCGACCGCTACGTCGCCATGACGCGGGCCACCCGGCAGCTCGTCGTGCTCAGGAGTTCCTGAGGTGCGGGCGGGGTGGTGCGTCAGGACGCGCCGCCGCCAGGGTCGCGGCGATGCCCTCCGCCACCGGGGTCGGGGCGACGCCGAAGGTGGTCTCGAACGCCGTCGAGTCGAACACGTACGGGGCGGTGTACTGGTAGCCCATCTCCAGGGTTTCCCGCGCGGCGGTGTTGAACAGGGCGCCGATCCGCAGCGTGGCCGGACCCATGACGGCGGTGGGGGCGCCGGGGCCGGCGGCGAGCCGGACGTACTCGCGGCCGGTGAGCGCCGGGGCGGTGGGCAGGTGCCAGGTGCGGCCGCGGGCCTCGCCGGCGGTGCCGAGCACGGCGAGGGCGTCGCCGATGTCGGGGGTGTACGTCAGCGAGTGGGGCTGGTCGGCGTCCAGGAGCCAGGTGCCCTTCCGGCCGGCGGCGATCCTGTCGAGGGCGAAGGTGGTGAACACGCTGGTGGACGCGCCGGGGCCGTAGAAGTCGGCGCTGCGCCCGACGGTCACGGCGAGGCCGCGCGCGGCCGCGTCGCCGAGGAGTTCCAGCGCGGCCGCCCGCACCCGGCCCTTCCTGCTGCTGGGGTTGATCGGCGCGTCCTCGGTCATCGGGCCGTCGACGCGGCCGTAGGCGTACACGTTGTCGAGGTACACCAGGTGGGTGCCCTGCTCCAGGGCGGCGTCGACGGTGTTGCGCAGGATCACCGGCCACCGCTCGGCCCACACGCGCGAGGAGTACGGCAGCCCCACCACCAGGTAGGCGACCTCGGCGCCGCGCAGGGCGCGGGTGGCGTCGGCGCGGTCGAGGAGGTCGGCGGTCACGGACCGGGCCCCGTCGGCGGTGGAGGGTCGCCGGCCGACGGACGCCGGGGTGTGGCCGCGCGCGAGGAGGGCCCGGACGGTTTCGCGTCCGACGACGCCGTTGCCGCCGAGGACGACGTGTGCCGAGGAGGTCATGGCTGTGTTCGCTCCGTCTCGGGGGTGGGGAAGAGGTCGTGGGTGGCGTCCTGCTGAGCGAGCCGGCGCAACCCGGCGAAGAGCGGGTCGCCGAGGACGGTCCCGACGACCATGAGCTCCGCGACGGCGTCCCGCCCGCCCCTGCCGGAGAGCGCGCGAAGATCGGCCGCCGCGGCGGCGGCCGCGGCGGCCGCGTACGCGTCGAGGTAGGCGTCCGGTGCGTCGAAACCGATGGCGCGCAACCCGTCGAGGGCGCGTGCGGCCGCCTCGACCCCGGGGTTGTCGCTCGTGACGCACCAGCCGTGGGACGCGGCGAGCGCCTCGACGCGGGCGCGGGCTGCCTCGCTGGGCGCGGACTCCTGGGTGCGCCGGGCGCTCATCGCGTGCTGCGCCACCCGGAACGTCTCGGCCAGCGGTGCCGCGTCGGCGTCCAGGGCGGTGATGACGTCCTTGGTCGCGGCGATGGACAGACCTCCCGTCTCCAGGAGCGCGCGGATCAGCCGGACGCGCTGCACGTGCGCCTCGCCGTACGCCACCTGGTTCGGTGCGGTCCTGACACCGGCGGGCAGCAGCCCCTCGCGCTGGTAGTACTTCACGGCGGACAGCGGGACGCCCGCCCGCCTCGCCAGCTCGGATACTCGCACTATCCGAACGTAGCACTATCCGTTCCTGTGCCGTCAACACCCGGCGCGATCGGCCGGCGCCCCTGGAGGAGTTCGACGACCTGGACGGCTGACCGGGCCGTGCGGCGGGCGGCTAGCGTGGCGGGATGGGAACCGGGATGGGAACCGGGATGGGAACCGGGATGGGAACCGGGATGGGAAC
>NZ_BAABIL010000538.1:0-3678 GCF_039542765.1 Kineococcus glutinatus | reverse complement strand
ACGCTAGGAGCACCCCGCCGCGGCCGGGGCCGTGCGGGGTGCTCCTGTGGACCGGCGGGCCGGCGGGTGGGGCTGTGGACGCCCCGGCGCTCAGGCGGCGGGCGTCGAACCGGCCGCGGAGCCGCTGGATGAGCTCTTGGTGGAGCCGCTGGAGGAGCCGGCGGCGGGGCTCGGGGTGGTGGAACCCGCCGCGGAGCCGCTCGCCGACGACGACGAGGACGAACCGGCGCCGCTCTTCTCCGAGGCCGTCGAGCTGCCGCGGGAGTCGGTGCGGTAGAAGCCGGAGCCCTTGAAGACGACGCCCACCGACCCGAACTGCTTGCGCAGGCGGCCGCCGCACTCGGGGCAGTCCGTCAGGGCGTCGTCGGTGAAGGACTGGTGCACCTCGAACCGGTGCTGGCACTGGCTGCACGCGTAGGCGTAGGTGGGCACGGCGTCTCCTCTGCGGCGGTGCGGGCGCGGTCTGGCCGGGTGGTCCCCGAGCGGGGCCCGTCCGGTGGTCCTGCCCGTGTGCGGGGTCCTGCTGTCCTATCGGCTGTTCGCGGTGCCCACTTGCGTCCTGGCACTCACTCGCGCCGAGTGCCAATGATACGGGGTGCGCGCCACCGGCGACCCCGCTTCGCCGCACCCCCGCCGCGCCGGCCGTCCTGCCCGCCACCGGCGCCCCGCTCCGCCGGGCCCCACCCGGCGAGCTTGCCGCCGGCGCTGATGGCCTGCAGCCGGTTCTCCACCGCCTCCCGCTCGGCGGCCGCCGTCACCACCAGCACGTCGTCGCCGTGCTGCAGCGCCGTGCGCGGGGTGGGGACGAACGTCCGCCCGTCGCGGGCGATGAGCGTCACGTTCGCGCCCACCGGCAGCCGCAGCTCGAACACCTCCACCCCGTGCAGCCGCGAGCGCGGCCCCACCCGCACCCGGACCACGTCCGCCGACAGCGTCCCCAGCGGCGAGACCTCCACGTCCAGCTCCTCCGCCGCCGCGTCGGTCTGCAGGCGCAGCACGCGCGCCACCCACGGCAGCGTCGGCCCCTGCACGAGGGTCTGCACCGTCACGAGCACCACGACGAGGTCGAAGATCCGCTGGCTGCCCGGCACGCCCGCCACCAGCGGGACCGTCGCCAGCACGATGGGCACCGCCCCCCGCAGCCCCGCCCAGGACAGGAAGGCCGCCTCGGCGGCGCGCACCCGGAAGGGCAGCAGGCTGACGAGCACCGACGCCGGGCGGGCCAGGAACGTCAGCGCGATCCCCACGGCGAGCGCGGGCAGCACCTGTGCGGGCAGCTGACCGGGGCTGGCCAGCAGGCCGAGCATCACGAAGAGCCCGATCTGGGCGAGCCAGCCGAACGCCTCGGCGACGCCCCGGGTGGCGGCCCGGTGCGGCAGGCGGGCGTTGCCGAGGTGGAGCGCGCACAGGTAGGTGGCCAGGAAGCCGGAGGCGTGGGCGAGGTCGGCGAGCGCGTAGGCGCCGACGGTGAGCCCCAGCACCGCGATGGGGTAGAGGCCCGCCGACGGCAGCGCGGTGCGCCGCAGCCCCGCGGCGCCCGCGGCCCCCACGGCCAGGCCGATCGCGGCCCCGGCCACCAGCTCGAAGACGGCCTCGCCGACGAGGAACCACCACGGGTGCGACGCCTCGCCCATGGCGGCGTCGGTGAGCGCCACGACGGCGATGACGACGGGGGCGTCGTTGAGGCCGGACTCGGCCTCCAGCATCCCCACGAGGCGCCGCGGCAGCGGCACGGCCCGCAGCACGGAGAACACCGCGGCGGCGTCGGTGGAGGAGACCGCGGCGCCGACGAGCAGGGCCAGCGCCCAGGGCACGTCGAGCAGCACGTGGGCCGCCGCGGCCGTGACGGCGATCGACACCGCCGTGCCCAGCGTCGCCAGGACGGCGGCCGGCGCCATCACCGGCCGCACGGCGGCCCAGCGGGTGGTGAGGCCGCCCTCGGCGAGGATGAGCACGAGGGCGCTGTAGCCCAGCACCTGCGTCAGGCGCGCGTCGTCGAAGGCGATGCCCAGGCCGTCCTCGCCGAGCAGCAGGCCGAGGCCCAGGTAGAGCAGCAGGGACGGCAGGCCGGTGCGGGCGGACAGGCGCACGGCCACGACGGCCGCCAGCAGCACCCCGGCACCCAGGAGCAGCACGGGGGTGAGCTCGCGCAACGTCATGCAACACCGTACCGGGGCGCACGCTCCGTGATCGTCCCGGCCCCGCCCCGGCGCGACCGCAGCGCCGGGTCAGCGCCGGGTCAGCGCCGCAGCCAGAGCCACCGGGTCGGGGTGATGACGGCGTCCACGTGCCGGTCGTGGGGCAGCGTCGGCACGGGGGAGACCGCCGCATCCAGCAGCTCGTCGTCGTGGACGAGGGCGATGACGGGCACCCGCGGGGGCACGCGGCGCAGGGCGCGGTCGTAGCTGCCCCCGCCCTGCCCGAGGCGGTGGCCCTCGGTGTCGACGGCCAGCGCCGGCACGAGGAGCAGGTCCACCTCCGCCACCGCGCCCGGTCCCAGCAGGTGGGGGGAGGTGCCCAGCGTGCGGGGTGCCGGGTCGGCGCGGGGGGTCCAGTCCAGGTCGGCGTCGGGCAGCAGGACGGGCACGATCACCTCGACGCCGTCGCGCTGCAGGGCGTCCAGGGCGCCGCGGGTGCCGGGCTCGCCGGGCAGCGAGGTGTAGCAGGCCACCGTGCGCACCGCCCGCAGCAGCGGGCAGGTGGTGAGGCTGCGGGCCAGGTCGCGGTCGACGGCGTCGGCCTCGGCGCCCGTGCGGGCCCGCCGGCGCTGGCGCACGCTGCGCCGCAGCACCGCCTTGCGCCCCTCGACGTCGGAGCGGACGTCCGGCGGGGTGCCGACGAGCACCTCCAGCCGGTGCGGTGCGCCCGCCAGCTCCAGGGTGTCGCCGGGGTCGCCGTCGGGCGTGCCGCCCCGGCCCGGGTGCTGCCCCGGGTGCGGCACGGGGCGGGTGCGCACGTGCACACCGCGGCGGACGCCGAGGGCGGGGTGGACGGTGGGCGCGTGCTCCGCACCCGCCAGGGCGGTGCTCCCGGGGCCCTGCGCCCCGGGGTCGGCGGCGGGCGGTCCTGGCGTCATCCGGGCTCCCTGGTGCTGGTGCGGTCCGTCAGCGGCCCGCTACCTGCAGTGTGCGCCCTGGGCGTGCGCGATGCCAGGTCCGCGCGCGACGGCGTGCCGGTACCCTCCGCCCCATGAGCGAACGGAACGAGCGCCCCGCCCGTACGGTCCGCAAGGCGGTGATCCCCGTGGCCGGCCAGGGGACGCGTTTCCTGCCCGCCACCAAGGCGGTCCCCAAGGAGATGCTCCCGGTGGTCGACACCCCGGCCATCCAGTACATCGTCGAGGAGGCCGTGCGCGCCGGCCTCTCCGACGTCCTCATGGTCACCGGCCGCAACAAGCGGCCGCTGGAGGACCACTTCGACCGCAACGTCGAGCTGGAGGTCTCCCTGGAGGCCAAGGGCGACAAGGCCAAGCTGGCCAAGGTCCAGGAGTCCAGCGACCTCGGCAACGTGCACTACGTCCGCCAGGGCGACCCCAAGGGCCTCGGGCACGCGGTCCTCGTCGCCGAGCACCACGTGGGGGACGAGCCGTTCGCCGTCCTCCTCGGCGACGACATCGTCGACGCCCGCGACCCCCTGCTGGAGCGGATGATCGAGGTCCGCGAGCGCCTGGGCGGCAGC
>NZ_BAABIL010000537.1:0-2405 GCF_039542765.1 Kineococcus glutinatus | reverse complement strand
TCGTCCGCGCCGGGCGCCCCCGGCAGTGGGTGAAGAACGTCCTCGTCGTCGCGCCCCTGCTGCCCGCCGGCGCCGCCCAGCTCAGCGGGCACGCCTTCGCCGGGGCGGGGGTCGCCTTCGGCGTCTTCTGCCTCGTCGCCAGCGCCATCTACATGGTCAACGACGTGCGGGACGTGGAGGCCGACCGGGCCCACCCCCGCAAGCGCTTCCGGCCCATCGCCTCCGGCGCGGTGTCCCCGCGCGCCGCCTCCACCGCCGCGGTCGTGCTGCTCGTCGTCGCCCTGGCGCTGTCGGCGCTGTGGGACACCGACCTGCTGGTCGTCATGGCCGTCTACACCGCCATCCAGCTCGCGTACTGCTTCGGCGTCAAGCACGAACCGGTCATCGAGCTGGCCTGCGTCGCCTCCGGCTTCCTGCTGCGGGCGCTGGCCGGCGGCACCGCGGCGGGCATCCCGCTGTCGACGTGGTTCCTGATGACCACCGCGTTCGGGTCGCTGTTCATGGCCTCCGGCAAGCGCTACGCCGAGGCGCGGCAGGGCGAGCTCACCGGCCGGCAGGTGCGCCGCGTCGTGCAGCGCTACACCGCCACCTACCTGCGCTTCGTGTGGACGCTGTCGGCCACCGTCGTCGTCACGGCCTACTCGCTGTGGGCCTTCACCGTGCTGGCCAACGGCAGCGCGCGCTGGGCGCAGCTGTCCATCGTGCCGTTCGTCCTGGCGATCATGCGCTACGCCGTCGACGTCGACCGCGGCGAGGCGGAGGAGCCCGAGGAGATCGCGCTGCACGACCGGGTGCTGTTCGTGCTCGCCCTCGGCTGGGTGGCCGTCCTGCTGCTGGCGGTGTACCTGTGACCCCCGAGCCGGCACCCGGGCCGGCCCCCGCCGGCGTGCTGCGCCGGCTGGGGCAGCACCACCGCTACGGCGAGGTCTTCCGCTTCCTCCTCACCGGCGGGCTGGCCTACGCCGCCGACGTCGTCATCTTCAACGTCCTGATCCTCTTCACCGACACCGACCACATCGTCGCCCGGGTGATCTCCAGCATCGTCGCCATCGGCATCGCCTTCCTCGGCAGCCGCTACTACACGTGGGCGCACCGGCGCAGCGAGCACCCGGGCCGCGAGTATGCGATGTTCGTGGTCCTCAGCGCAGTCGCAGCCGGAATCCAGGTGGGGTGCCTTTGGCTGTCACACGACCTCATGGGCCTCACGAGCCCCTTGGCGGACAACATCTCCAGCAACGTCATCGGGATGGCGCTGGCGATGGTCTTCCGCTTCCTCACCTTCCGGTCCCTGGTGTTCCCCGACCGCTCCTGACACCGCGCCGCCCACCCACCCCCCGGTGGTTGCCGGCCGCGCTGCCGGTGGCCCTCGGCATCGCCTGGTGCGCGTTCGTCGTGCTCACCCACTTCTCCGCCCAGGGCTGGCAGCCCGGCTACGACATCGCCATCTACCGCCGCGGTGGGGCCGACCTGCTCGCCGGCCGCGACCTGTACCTCGCCGCCACCGCCCGCGGCCACTACTTCGTCTACCCGCCGCTGGCGGCCGTGCTCCTCGCGCCGCTGCTGCTGCTGCCGCCCTGGCTGGCGCTGCTGGTGTGGGACGCGGTGCTCGTGGCGGCCGTCGTGCTCGCCGTCCGCCTGCTGGTGCGCATCGTCGCCCCCGGCGGCAGCGGCCTCGCCGCGGGCCTCGCCATCGGCGCCGTGCTGCTGAGCGACCCCTTCAAGGAAGCCGTGGTCCTCGGCCAGATCAGCCCGCTCGTCGTGCTCGGCCTCGTCGTCGGCTGCGCCCTCGGCGGGCGCACCGGCGCGGTGCTGGCCGCGCTGGCCGGCGCGGTCAAGGTGACCCCCGCCCTCGTGCTCACCGCCGCCGCCCAGCCCGCCGCCCGCCGCCGCTTCGCGGTCCCCGTCGCCGTCGCCGGTGCGCTGCTCACCCTCGTCGGCGGGCTGGCCGCGTTCGCCTCCTGGCGGCACTACTTCACCGACCTGCTGTGGAACTCCGCCCGCGTCGCCGAGCCGGACACCCCCTCGAACAACTCCCTCGCCGGGGGCCTCGCGCACGCGGGGGTGCCCAACGACGCCGCCCTCGTCGTGGCCGGGGTGCTGGCGGTGCCGCTCGTCGGGCTGCTGCTCGTCGCCGCCCGGCGCAGCGACTGGGACCTGCCCCACCACCGGCTGCGCTTCGGCCTGCTCGTGGCGCTCGTCGCGGTCCTCGTCACCCCCGTCGCGTGGAGCCACCACGCCCTCGCCGCGCCCCTGGCGGCGGTGCTCGTCGCCGCCACCCGGCCCCCGCGCCGGTTGCTGCTGGCGGTGCTGGGCCTGGGGCTGCTGCCGTGGCTGCTGCCGGTGCTGGAGGCCGCGGCGGACCTGCGCGGCGGCTGGCGGGTGCTGACCCCACCGCTGGCGCTGAC
>NZ_BAABIL010000536.1:0-2888 GCF_039542765.1 Kineococcus glutinatus | reverse complement strand
CGACCCCGCCGCGCTGGCCCGCGTGCTCGCCGGCCGTCACGTCCTCACCGCGCGCGAGCTGCTGCACAGCGCCGGCCTGCTGCCGGCCCGGCGTCAGCTGCGCGGTCGGCCCGCCGTCATGCGGTAGGCGTCGAACACCCCGTCCACGCGGCGGACCGCGTTGAGGACGTGCCCGAGGTGCTTCGGGTCGGCCATCTCGAACTGGAACTTCGACAGGGCCACGCGGTCCCGGCTGGTGCTCACCGTCGCCGACAGGATGTTGACGTGGTTGTCGGACAGGACGCGGGTGACGTCGGACAGCAGCCGCGCCCGGTCCAGGGCCTCCACCTGGATCTGCACGAGGAAGCTCGTCGCCGACGTCGGCGCCCACTCCACCGGCACCAGCCGCTCCGGCTGCTGGCGCAGCACGCTGACGTTGTCGCAGTCCTCCCGGTGCACCGACACCCCGGCGCCGCGGGTGACGAACCCGACGATCGGGTCGCCCGGCACGGGCGTGCAGCACTTGGCGAGCTTGGCCCACACGTCGCCGGCGCCGTTGACGACGATGCCCGCGTCGCCGGTGCGCGGGGCGCGGCGCACCTGGTCCGGCATCGTCGCCTCGGCGAGGTCCTCCTCGGCCCCCGCCTCGCCACCCACCGCCGCCACGAGGCGCTCGACGACGCTCGCGGCGGAGATGTGCCCCTCCCCCACCGCGGCGTAGAGGGCGGAGACGTCCGGGTAGCGCATGTCCCGGGCCAGCGCCAGCAACGACTCCGGCGACATCAGCCGCTGCAGCGGCAGGTGCTGCTTGCGCATCGCCTTGGCGATGGAGTCCTTGCCCTGCTCGATGCGCTCCTCGCGGCGCTCCTTGGAGAACCACTGCCGGATCTTGTTGCGGGCCCGGGGGCTCTTGACGAACTGCAGCCAGTCGCGGCTGGGCCCGGCGCCGTCGGCCTTGGAGGTGAACACCTCCACCAGGTCGCCGTTGTCCAGGGTCGACTCCAGCGGCACGAGCCGGCCGTTGACGCGGGCGCCCATCGTGCGGTGCCCGACCTCGGTGTGCACGGCGTAGGCGAAGTCCACCGGCGTCGAACCCGTCGGCAGGGCGATGACGTCGCCCTTGGGGGTGAAGACGAACACCTCGGCGGCGTTGATCTCGAACCGCAGCGAGTCGAGGAACTCCCCCGGGTCCTGCGTCTCCCGCTGCCAGTCCAGCACCTGCCGCAGCCAGGACAGGTCGGTGGTCGAGCCCGCACCGCCCTTGAGCGCCTCGCCACCGGCGGCGCCGGGGGTGTCCTTGTACTTCCAGTGGGCCGCGACGCCGTACTCGGCGCGGCGGTGCATGAGGTGGGTGCGGATCTGGATCTCGACGGGCTTGCCCTCGGGCCCGATGACCGTCGTGTGCAGCGACTGGTACATGTTGAACTTGGGCATCGCGATGTAGTCCTTGAAGCGGCCCGGCACCGGGTTCCACCGGGCGTGCAGCGCCCCCAGGACGGCATAGCAGTCGCGGACGCTGTCGACGAGGACGCGGACGCCGACGAGGTCGTAGATCTCGGCGAAGTCCCGGCCCCGGACGATCATCTTCTGGTAGATCGAGTAGTAGTGCTTGGGCCGGCCGGTGACGGTGGCGCGGATCCGCGCGGCGCGCAGGTCGGCGGTGACCTGCTCGCGCACCTTCGCGAGGTACTCCTCGCGGGCCGGTGCCCGCTCCGCCACCAGCCGCACGATCTCGTCGAAGCGCTTGGGGTAGACCGTCGCGAAGGACAGGTCCTCCAGCTCCCACTTGATCGTGTTCATGCCGAGCCGGTGCGCCAGCGGGGCGTAGATCTCCAGCGTCTCGCGGGCCTTCTTCTCCGCCGAGGCCGCCGACACGTAGCGCCAGGTGCGGGCGTTGTGCAGGCGGTCGGCCAGCTTGATGACCAGGACGCGGATGTCCTTGGCCATCGCCACGACCATCTTGCGGACGGTCTCGGCCTGCGCCGCGTCGCCGTAGGTGACCTTGTCGAGCTTGGTGACGCCGTCGACGAGCATCGCGACCTCGTCGCCGAAGTCCGCGCGCAGCTGCTCGAGGGTGTAGTCGGTGTCCTCGACGGTGTCGTGCAGCAGGGCCGCGGCCAGCGTCGGCGGGGTCATGCCCAGCTCGGCGAGGATGGTGGCCACCGCGACGGGGTGCGTGATGTAGGGGTCGCCGCTCTTGCGGCGCTGGCCCTCGTGGGCCTTCTCCGCCCGCACGAAGGCGCGCTCGACGACGCTGACGTCGGCCTTGGGGTGGGTGCCGCGCAGCGTCCGCAGCAGCGGCTCCAGCACCGGCGACACCGTCGAGGGCCGCTGCTGGCCGAAGCGGGCCAGGCGGGACAGCATCCGGCTGGCCGTCACCGGGCCGGTGGTCTCCGCGGGGCGGGACGGCTCGCGGCGCACCGGCGGCTGGGCCGCGGGCTGCGGGGTGGTCGCCGCGGGGTGTCCGGTGGCGCGCTCGACGGCGGTCGGGGCGGTGGCCGCGCCGGCACGCGCGGGCGCAGCGTCGCCGGTCTGGATCTCGTCGGTCATGGCCGCCCTCCTCGCGTGTGCCAGCAGTCTAGGAGGCCCGCGGCGGCGGCGACGCGCCACCGGGTGCCGCGTCACCCGGACGTCCCCCGCGGGCGGTCCGCACCGTGGTCCCGGCGCTCCCCGCGGCCGGGTGTCAGACGATCAGCTGCGCGGTGACCGGCCAGGCGCGCAGGGCGTCGCGCCCGGACAGCGCGGCGATCTCCAGGAGCACGTGCACCCCGCTCACCACGGCACCGGCCTCCTCCAGCAGCTCCGCGGCCGCCCGCGCCGTGCCGCCCGTGGCGAGGACGTCGTCCACGACGAGCACCCGGGCCCCGCGCGGGACCACGTCGGCGAGCAGCTCCACCGAGGCGGTGCCG
>NZ_BAABIL010000535.1:0-11889 GCF_039542765.1 Kineococcus glutinatus | reverse complement strand
GCTCCCGGGCGCGCGCACGGCCGCCACCGGCAGCACCACGAGCTCGGCGACGCCGGGGGCGGCGTCCACCGGCAGCGCGCCCACGTCCCACCAGGCCACCGCGGCGGACTCCGCGCTGCAGACCGGCGCCCGCTCGGCGCCGACGGCCACGTGCTGGACGTCCAGGTGCCAGTCGACCTCGCCCGGCCGGCACGGCGCCCGGTGGCGGGACAGCACCAGGGGTTCGGCTCGCACCGCCGCCACCAGCCCCGTCTCCTCGGCCAGCTCGCGGGCGGCCGCGGCGGCCAGGCCCGCGTCACCCGGTTCGAGGTGACCGCCCGGCTGGACCCAGCGCTGCATCCGGCCGTGCAGCACCAGGCAGGTCCGCGTCCCGTCCGGCGTCAGCAGCAGCGCCGAGGCCGTGACGTGGGCGGGCGCGGCGGCGCGGGTGAGCAGCGCCGGGCCCACCTGGTGCAGCAGCGCCCCCCAGGCGGCGCGCTCGAAGCGCTCCTCCGGGGTGCGGCCGGGTGCCGCCGCGATGGTGGCGCGGGCGTCGGCGACGAGGCCGGCGCCCGGCTGCCACGTCACGGGGCCGGGGGCCGGGGCTGGTCGGGTCCGGGCTGGTCGGGTCCGTCCTCACCCGAGCCGGGGCCGGAGCCGGGGCCGGAGCCGGGGCCGGAGCCGGGGCCGTCGGCGTCGGCGAGCAGCTGGGCCAGCGCGGCGTCCATCGCGTCACCCCCGCCCTCGCCCTGCGGCGAGGTGCTGCGGGTCACGAAACCCTCCGCCGCGCGCAGGTCGTCGGCCGTCGGCAGCAGGTCGGGGTGCTCCCACACCGCGTCGCGCGCCTCCCGGCCGCCGCGCTCCTCCAGCAGCGCCCACAGGGCCGCCGCCTCCCGCGCCCGGCGGGGGCGCAGCTCCAGCCCGACGAGCACCCCGAGGGCGTGCTCGGCGGGACCGCCGCTGGCGCGCCGCCGGCGCATCGTCTCGCGCAGGGCGGGGGCGTGGGGCAGCGCACGGCGGGCGGCGGCGTCGACGACGTGGTCCACCCAGCCCTCCACGAGCGCCAGCGCCGACTCCAGCCGGTCCAGCGCCACCTGCTGCTCGGGGGTGTTCTCCGGCTCGAACACGCCCGAGGCCAGCGCCTGCTGCAGCGACTCGGGGTTGGTCGGGTCGACGTCGCGGGCGGCCTCGCTGATGCGCTCGACGTCGACGCGGATGCCGCGGGCGAAGGCCTCCACCGCGCCGACGAGGTGGGCGCGCAGCCACGGCACGTGCGCGAAGAGCCGGTTGTGGGCGGCCTCCCGCAGCGCCAGGTAGCGGCGGACCTCGTCGAGGGGGATCTCCAGGCCCTCGGCGAAGGCGGCGACGTTGGCGGGCAGCAGCGCCGCCCGCCCGGCGGGGGCCAGCGGCAGGCCGATGTCGGTGGCGCTGAGCACCTCCCCGGACAGCGCGCCCACCGCCTGGCCGAGCTGCATGCCGAAGATGCTGCTGCCGACCTGGCGCAGCATCCCGCTGGCCGGGCCGATCATCGCGGCCAGCTCCGGGGGGGCCTGCGTCGCCATCGCGTCGGCCACCGCCGCCGACAGGGTGGTGGCGACGGGCTCGACGAGCCGGCTCCACACCGGCATGGTCTGCTCGATCCACTCGGCGCGGCTCCACGCCTCCGTGGTGGACCCGGCCGGGGCGAAGTCCGTCACGCCGTCCAGCCACAGGTCGGCCACCCGCAGGGCGTCCTCCACGGCGCGGCGGTCGGCGGCGCCGGTGCTGGGGTCGCCCTGCGCGGCGGCCGCCTGCCGCGCCACGTCGCGGGCGAGGTCGGAGTTGACGGGGGAGTCGCCGGCGGAGGACAGGAAGCGCTGCAGCTGCGCGAGCACCTGCCCCATCTGCGCCGGGTCCAGGTTCGAGGGGTCGAAGCCGGGGATGTTCGGCAGCCCACCCGGCAGCCCACCCGGCAGCCCGCCGGGGAAGGCGCCACCGGGGAAGGCGCCACCGGGCAGCCCGCCGGGGAAGGCGCCGCCGCCCAGCAGCGGCCCGAGGAGGTCCTCCAGCGGGTTGCCGCTGGAGGAGCCCGTGCCGCCCGTGCCACCCGTGCCGCCGGCGCCCGGCGGGCGGAACCCCGGCTGGGAGCCGCCCTGCCGCTGCGGCGCGCCACCGGCGGGGCGCTCGCCCCCGAGGCTCTCGTCGCGGCTCTCGTCACGCCCCTCGTCGGGTCGCTCCTGCTCGTCGTCGCCTCGCTGCTCCACGGTGGGTCCTCCGATGCTCGCGGTACCGGTGGGTGCGCCGGCCGGGTGGGCCGGCCGCCGCGACGGGCCCGGCGGGTCGCGTCGCTGCCGCGGCCCGGCTGCGCACCGTCTCCCGAGCAGTGTCCCGCCCGGTGCCTGCTCAACCGACGGCGACCCCGGGCCGGTTCCCCGCCGGGGCCGTCGTCCCCATGATGGCCGCTGTCCCCGTCGCGCCGCAGCACGCGGTGGCCGTCCCCGGGGCGCTTCCCGGGTGCGCCACAGGGCGGTCACCTACGCTGCCCCGATGGACGCCGGGACGGACCCCGCCACCGATCCCGCCGGCGATCCCGCCACCGGCCCGGTGCCGGCCCGCGCTCCCGGTCCGCGCGGCGCGCTGCTCGCCGGGTCCGGTCTGCTGCTCGTGGCGCTGCTGGCGCTCGTCTCCCTGCTGCCGGTGCCGTACGCGGCGCTGAGCCCGGGCCCGGTGCGCGACACGCTGGGGGAGCAGGACGGCGAGCCCGTCATCAGCATCACCGGCCTGCCGACGTACCCCACCTCCGGCGCCCTCGACCTCACGACGGTCTCCGTGCAGGGCGGGCCGTCCTCGCCGCTGACGGTGGCTGAGCTGCTGTGGGCGTGGCGCGAGCCGAGCACCTCGCTGCTGCGCCGGGAGCAGCTGTACCCGCAGGGGCAGAGCGCCGACGAGGCGGAGGAGGAGGGCCAGGCGGAGATGACCGGCTCGCAGGAGGCCGCGAAGGTGGCCGCCCTGCGGGAGCTCGGCATCGAGGTGCCCACCGGCCTCACCGTCGCCGACACGCTCGCCGACACCGCCGACGCCGACGCCGACGCCGCCGACGACGGGCTGCGCCGCGGGGACGTCATCACCTCCGTCGACGGCACGGCCGTGGACGACGTCGCCGCGCTGCGCGCGCAGGTGGCCGCCGCCGAGGTCGGGCAGGAGCTGGCCGTGGGGGTGCGCCGCGACGACGAGGACCTCGTCGTGCCGGTGCGCACCAGCGCCGGCGAGGACGGCCGCCCGCGCCTCGGCGTGACGCTGTCGACCTACGACCTGCCCGTCGACATCGAGGTGCGCCTGGCCGACGTGATCGGCCCGAGCGCGGGCACGATGTTCGCGCTGGCCATCGTCGACCAGCTGACGCCGGGGGAGATGACCGGCGGCGAGCGCATCGCCGGCACCGGCTCCATCGACGCCGACGGGCAGGTCGGGGTCATCGGCGGCCTGCGCCAGAAGGTGCTGGGGGCGCAGGCAGCGGGTGCGGACTACTTCCTGGCGCCGGCGGCGGAGTGCCCGGAGGTGCGCGGGCAGGTACCCGCCGGCGTGCGGCTGGTGCCCGTGCGCACCCTGCACGAGGCGCGGCTGGCGGTGGAGGCCATCGGCCGCGGGGAGAGCGCCGACCTGCCGAGCTGCCCCGGCTGAGCGGGCTGCCGGCGGGCGGGGCCGCTCAGCCGCTGAAGGTGGCCTGCAGCGCCGAGACGAGCCCGGGCACGAGCGTGGCGCCGGTCGCCACGTCGGTGTCGCGGTCCTTGGAGCGGCTGCGCACGACGCACTCGGAGCGCCCGTCGCGCAGCACGCCGACGGCGATCCGGACGTCTTCCGCGAGCGGGTGCGCGGCCAGGGCCGCCAGCCGCGCCTCGTCGTCGGCCGGTGCGCTGGCGCGCACCTCGACCTCGGCGTCCGGCGGCACGAGCACCCGCTCCACGACGACGGCGGCGCCGTCGACGGCCTCCGGCCAGGCGAGCTGGCCCAGCAGGTCGTCGAGGTCGACGACGGCGGGCAGCCCGTCCTGCTCGACGGAGGTCAGGTGCGCGGGGTCGGCCTCGGCGGCGGCCACGACGTCGGCGGGCAGGCGGTCGGCGAGGGCGGGGTCGCGACGCAGCGCCTCGGCCGTGCGGACGAGCGCGAAGAGGCGGACCGGTGCTCCCCAGCCGTCGGTGGCGACGTGCCGCTCGATCTCCGCCACGGTCTGCCACAACGTCGCGGTCGACGTCGGCGCGGGCGCGGGGACGGTCGTGGAATCGGTCACCGGGGAATGGTGGCACGTCGCGCCGACACCCCGCAGTCACCCCTGTGAAGATCAGGTGACGGTGTGCAACCGCCGCCGGGTCGGTCACCGACCGGTCGTGACCGAACGGTTGCATGCCGTCGTGTCGGGCACTCCTGCGGCGGCTTGTAAGTTGCGGTGTCGTGAGCTTCGAGTCGCGCGGACCAGCCAACCGTCCCGTCCTGCGGCGCCGTCGCCGCGGGCCCCTGGCCCCGACGGTGGCCGTGCTCGTCGCCGTCCTGGTGGCCGTGCTCGTCGGCGCCCGCATCCTCACCGACGTCTGGTGGTTCCAGCAGCTCGGCTTCCTCGGGGTCTTCACCCGCAAGCTGTGGCTGCAGCTGGGCCTGTTCGCCGTCGGCGGCCTCCTGATGGCGGTCGCGGTCGGCGGCACGCTGTCGCTGGCCTACCGGGCCCGGCCGATCTACGCCCCCATCTCCACCGAGCAGGCGGGCCTGGACCGCTACCGGGAGTCGCTGGAGCCGCTGCGCCGGCTGGTGACCGTCGTGCTGTCCGTGGCGGCCGGCCTCTTCGGCGCCAGCGTGGCCTCGGCGCAGTGGCAGACGGCGATGCTGTGGTGGAACCGGGTGCGGTGGGGGCAGGAGGACCCGCAGTTCGGCCTCGACTACGGCTTCTACGTCTTCACGCTGCCCTGGGTGCAGTTCGTCGTGAGCTTCCTGTCCGCCGTCGTCGTCCTCGCGGGCGTCGCGGCGCTGGCGACGCACTACCTGTACGGGGGGCTGCGGCTGTCCGGCGGTGGCCCGCGCACCACGAAGGAGGCGCGCATCCACCTGGCCCTGCTCGGCGCGGCGTTCCTCCTGCTGCGCGGCGTCGGCTACTGGCTGGACCGCTACGAGCTCATGACGAGCGAGTCGGCCAACGTCTCCATCCGCGGCGTGGGCGTCGTCGGCCCCAGCTACACCGACGTCAACGCCGTGCTGCCGGCCAAGGCCATCCTCACGGTCGTCTCGATCGTCGTGGCGCTGCTCTTCATCGCGGCCGCCGCGGGTGCCTCCTGGCGGCTGCCGGCCACCGGCACCGCGCTGCTCGTCGTCAGCGCCATCGCCGTCGGCGGCATCTACCCGGCCGCCGTGCAGCGCTTCCGGGTGCAGCCCTCGGCGGCCACCCGCGAGGCGGACTACCTGCAACGCAACATCGAGGCCACCCGCGCGGCATACGACATCGCGGACGCGGAGGTCGTCCCGTACGACGCGGAGACGACACCGACGGCCCAGGGCCTGCGGGGGGACGCCGACACCATCCCCGGCATCCGGCTGCTCGACCCCGCCCTCGTGAGCCCGGCGTACCGGCAGCTGCAGCAGGTGCGGCCCTACTACGCCTTCCCCGACGCCCTCGACGTGGACCGCTACGCGCTCGACGGCCAGGAGCAGGACACCGTCATCGCGGCGCGGGAGATCTCGCTGTCCGGCCTCAACCAGAGCCAGCGCAGCTGGATCAACGAGCACACCGTCTACACCCACGGCTACGGCGTCGTCGCCGCCTACGGCAACCAGCGCACCGACGACGGGCGGCCGGTGTTCTTCGAGGGCGACCTGGCCGGCGAGGTGGGGGCGGACATCGGCGCGTACGAGCCGCGGATCTACTTCGGCGAGCAGTCCCCGCTCTACTCGATCGTCGGGGCGCCCGCCTCGGCGGCGCCCACGGAGCTGGACTACCCCAACGAGTCCGCGGAGGGCTACGCGCGCACCACCTACGCCGGTGACGGCGGCGTGCCGATCGGCTCGTTCTTCCGCAAGGCGATGTACGCGCTGAAGTTCACCGACCAGAACATCATCCTCTCCGACCGGGTGAACGCCGAGTCCCGGATCATGTACGACCGCTCGCCGCGGCAGCGGGTCGAGGCGGTCGCGCCGTGGCTGACCCCGGACGGCGACCCCTACCCGGCGGTCGTCGACGGCCGGGTCGTGTGGATCGTCGACGGCTACACCACGACCGCGGACTACCCGTACTCGGCGACGACGGAGCTGCGCGACGCCACCTCCGACGCCCGCACCGGCACCGCCACGAGCGTGCAGGCGCTGCAGGACCGCACGGTGAACTACGTCCGCAACTCGGTGAAGGCCACCGTGGACGCCTACGACGGCACGGTGACGCTCTACGCGTGGGACGAGGACGAGCCGCTGCTCAAGGCGTGGCGCAAGGCGTTCCCCGGCACGGTGAAGCCCCTGTCGGAGATCAGCGGCGAGCTCATGTCGCACCTGCGCTACCCGCAGGACCTCTTCAAGGTGCAGCGCGACGTCCTGGGCCGCTACCACGTCACCGACCCGCAGGCGTTCTACACCCAGCAGGACTTCTGGCAGGTGCCGAACGACCCCACGGCCACGGCCACCACGGCGGCCGGCGGGGCGGAGGGGCAGGCCGAGCCGCCCTACTACCTGACCCTGCAGATGCCCAACCAGGACGCCGCGTCCTTCAGCCTGACCTCGACCTACATCCCGCGCCAGACGGGCACCAACCAGCGCAACGTGCTCACCGGCTACGTGGCCGTGGACGCCGACCCGGGCTCGACCGCCGGGCAGAAGCGGGAGGGCTACGGCACGCTGCGGCTGCTGCAGCTGCCGCGGGACACGACGGTGGCCGGCCCGGGCCAGGTGCAGGCGACGATCAACTCCAACCCGACCGTGGCCGACCAGCTGCGCCTGCTCGGGCAGGGGGAGTCGGAGGTCCTCTACGGCAACCTGCTGACGCTGCCGGTGGGCGGCGGCCTGCTCTACGTCGAGCCGATCTACGGCCAGAGCCGCACCGGCACGACGTACCCGCAGCTGCGCAAGGTGGTGGCGGTCTTCGGTGACCGCGTCGGTTTCGCCGACACCCTCGACGAGGCGCTGGACCAGGTGTTCGGCGGCGACTCCGGCGCCGACGCCGGTGACTCGGCCGTCGATCCGGGCACCGAGCCGGGCACCGGCGGCGGCACGAGCGGCCAGGACGCGCAGACCCGGCTGCAGCAGGCGCTGCGGGACGCCCAGGCCGCGGTGACCGCGAGCGCCGAGGCGCTGCAGGGCGGGGACTTCACCGCCTACGGCGAGGCGCAGCAGCGGCTGGCGGACGCGGTGCAGCGAGCGCTGGCGGCGGAGCAGGAGCTGCAGGCGGCGACCCCCGCCCCGGGTGCCACACCGGCCCCGGGTGCCACGCCGTCGGCATCTGCGAGCCCGGGTGCGACGACGGGGCTGACGTCGCCGCCGACGTCGACGACCACGCCGTGACGTCGCGGGATCCCGCGGCCCCCGGGCCGCGGGATCCCGGGCGGTGCACCCGGATTTGGTGCTCCGTCCACCATGGCGTAGTGTTTCACCTGTCAACGCGACGCGGGGTGGAGCAGCTCGGTAGCTCGCTGGGCTCATAACCCAGAGGCCGCAGGTTCAAATCCTGCCCCCGCTACCAACGACGGAAGGCCCGGACCGAGAGGTCCGGGCCTTCCGTCGTTCCCGGGGACGACGCCGCATCAGGGTGTCAGGACGACCTTCTCGCAGCCGTCGCTCTTGGTCTTGAACAGCTCGTAACCGCGCACCGCGTCGGTCAGCGGCATCCGGTGGGTGATGATGCGCGTCGGGTCGATCTCCCCGCGCTCGATGCGCTCCAGCAGCGGGCGCAGGTACCGGTGCACGTGCGTCTGCCCGGTGCGCAGGGTCAGCGAGCGGTTCATCCAGGCGCCGGCGGGGAACTTGTCGATCATCCCGCCGTAGACGCCCACGACGGAGACGACCCCGCCGGAGCGGCAGCAGGTGATGGCCTGGCGCAGGGCGTGCGGGCGCTCCGTCTCCGAGCGCACCGCCTGCTTCACCCGGTCGTAGGCGTGGATGTGCGGGCTGCCGTGGACGGCCTCGGCCCCCACCGCGTCGATGCACCTGTCCGGGCCGCGCCCGCCGGTGATGTCCAGCAGCGCCGAGCGCACGTCGACGCCCTCGAAGTCGAGCGTGCGGTGCCCGGCGTCGGCGGCCATCCGCAGCCGGTAGTCCTCCTTGTCGATGACGACCACCTCGTGCGCCCCCAGGACGCGGGCGCTGTCGGCGGCCAGCTGCCCCACCGGGCCGGCACCCCAGACGGCCACCACGTCACCGGGGGAGATGTCGCACATCTCCGCGCCCATCCACCCGGTGGGCAGGACGTCCGTGAGGAACAGCACCTGCTCGTCGGTGAGCTCCGGGCCCACCTTGAGGGGACCGACGTCGGCGAAGGGCACCCGCACGTACTCGGCCTGGCCCCCGGCGAAACCGCCCGTGAGGTGGGAGTAGCCGAAGATGCCCGCGACGGGGTGGCCGAACAGCTTCTCCGCGATGCCGGCGTTGGGGTTGCTGTTCTCGCAGCACGACCACAGCCCCGCCCGGCACGCGGCGCAGCCCCCGCAGGCGATGGGGAACGGCACCACGACGCGGTCGCCGACGGCCAGCTTCGCCGGGTCCACGCCCGGGCCGACCTCGACGACCTCGCCCATGAACTCGTGACCGAGGACGTCGCCCTCCTGCATGGAGGGGATGTACCCGTCGACGAGGTGCAGGTCCGAGCCGCAGATGGCGGTGGACGTGACCCGCACGATCGCGTCGCGGGCCGAGAGGACGGTGGGGTCGGGCACCTCCTCCACGGCGACGGAGTTGCGGCCCTTCCAGACGACGGCCCTCACGCGGGCACCTCCTCGCGGCGCAGCTCGGCCAGCTCCTCCCGGGTCAGCGGCTGGGCGGCGTGCTGGGGGAACTCCCCGCGGGCCCGCTTGCCGCCGGGGGCGCCGTCGGAGCGCACGACCTCGCCGGTCTCCAGCACCTGCTTGAGGCGGCGCAGGTCGTCGTCGAGCTGCTGGTGGGGGTCCTCGCCGAAGTACTTCGCCACCGCCTGCGCGAGCACGCCGCCCGGCAGGTCGTAGCGCAGCGTCACGCGGACCTCGGTGCCGCGGTCGCCGGGGGCCGGGGTGAACCGCACCGTCCCCTCGTTGCGGACGTCGGCGTCGCCGACGCTGGTCCAGGTGATCCGCTCGCCGGGCACGTCGTCGACGACCTCGGCGTCCCACTCCACGCTCCGGCCGAACGGTGCGCTGGCCCGCCAGCGGCTCGTCCGCTCACCCGTGGTGCGCACCTGCTCCAGGTGCGCCATGAACTGCGGCAGCACCTCCAGGCGCCGCCAGAACGCGTAGACCTCCTCCGGTGGTGCGAGCACCGTCGTGGTCGCGGTCAGATCCATCGCTGCCTCCTCGCGCACGTCTCCCGGGCATCCTGTCGCCGGGGTGGGCCGGCTGCACCCCGGCGGCGGCCGGGGCGCCCGGCGGGCACGATCCGCGTGCCCCGGCAGGATGGGGAGCGTGAGCGCCTGGCACGAGCACGTGATGTGGTGGCACCTGTACCCGCTGGGCTTCACCGGCGCCCCGGTGCGGCCCGGCGGCGCCGACGACACCCAGGCCGTGGTGCACCGGCTGCCGCAGGTGGAGGCGTGGCTCGACCACGTCGTGGACCTCGGGCTCAACGGCATCGCGCTGGGGCCGGTGTTCGCCTCGCAGACGCACGGCTACGACACCGTCGACCACCTCCGCATCGACCCGCGGCTGGGCGACGACGCCGACTTCGACCACCTCGTCGCCGCCGCCCGCGAGCGGGGCGTGCGGGTGCTGCTGGACGGGGTGTTCAACCACGTCGGTCGCGACCACCCCGCGTTCCGGCTCCTGGAGGCCGAGGGCCCGGCGGCGGCCACCGCGGGGATGTTCCGCGTCGACTGGCGCGGCTGGTCCCCCGGGCAGCCGCTGCGCGCGGACGTCTTCGAGGGCCACGAGTCCCTCGTCGCCCTGGACCACCGCTCACCCGCCGTCGCGGACCTCGTGACCCGGGTGATGGACCACTGGCTGCGGCGGGGCGCCGACGGCTGGCGGCTGGACGCCGCCTACGCGGTCGAGCCGGCCTTCTGGGCGCGCGTGCTGCCCGCCGTGCGCCGCGCCCACCCCGACGCCTGGTTCACCGGCGAGGTCATCCACGGCGACGCGGCCGGCATCGTGCGCGCCTCCACCCTGGACTCCCTGACGCAGTACGAGCTGTGGCAGGGCATCTGGCACGGCATCGCCGACCGCAACCTCTACGAGCTGGCCCACGCCCTGCAGCGCCACGACGCGCTGCTGGCGACCTTCGTGCCCTCCACGTTCGTCGGCAACCACGACGTCACCCGCATCGCCTCCGCCGTCGGCGCCGACCTGCTGCCGCACGCGCTGGCGGTGCTGTTCACCGTCGCCGGGGTGCCCAGCGTCTACGCCGGCGACGAGTTCGCGTTCACCGGCGTCAAGGAGCAGCGCCCGGGCGGGGACGACGCCGTGCGCCCGCCGTTCCCGCCGCGGCCCCCCGACCCCGCCGCGCTCGACCCGGCCGCCGCCGGGGTGCTGCGCGTGCACCGCCAGCTCGTCGCGCTGCGCCGGCGCCACCCCTGGCTGGTCCGCGCGCACACCGACGTCGTCCACCTGGACAACCGGCAGGCCGTGCTGCGCACCGCCACCGCCGACGCCGCGGTCGTCGTCGCCCTCAACCTCGACGACGACGCCGTCACCCTGCCCGCCGCCGACGCCCGCAGGCCCGCCTGCGGCACCGGCCACCTCGCCGGCGGCACCGTCCGGCTGCCCGCCCGGGGGTGGGCCGTGCTGGAGGGCTGACCGGCACCGGGCACCCGTCGCGGCCTACCGGGCACCCGCAGCGGCCCACCGGGCCGCGGCGACGCCGAGGGTGCGCTCCGCCCACGCCCCCACGTCCCCGCGCGCCAGCGCCACCGCCAGCAGGTCCGGGAACGCGTCCGGCGTGCAGGCGAACGCCGGAACCCCCAGCGCCGCCAGGGCGGCGGCGTTGTCCCGGTCGTACGCCGGCGCCCCCGAGTCCGACAGGGCCAGCAGCACCACCACCTGCACGCCCGCCGACGTCATCGCCGCCACCCGCTGCAGCATCTCCTCCCGCACCCCGCCCTCGTACAGGTCGCTGACGAGCACGAACAGCG
Organism: Kineococcus glutinatus; assembly: GCF_039542765.1. Lineage (NCBI taxonomy): Bacteria > Bacillati > Actinomycetota > Actinomycetes > Kineosporiales > Kineosporiaceae > Kineococcus > Kineococcus glutinatus. The sequence continues at coordinate 659 of NZ_BAABIL010000535.1, read as the reverse complement.
TCTGCTCGGGCCGGGTGACGAGGCCCTGGCAGTGCGCGATCGCCCGGTTGATGTCGGTGCCGCCGCCCAGCTGGGTGCCGAACAGCACGTCGACGGGGTCGGTGAGGTGCTCGGTCAGGTCCACGACCTGCGTGTCGAACACCACCAGCGACGTGCGCAGCGCCCGCATCGAGGCCAGCACCGCGCCGAACACCGAGGCGTGGACGACGGACTCCGCCATCGAGCCGGACTGGTCGATCGCCAGCACCACGTCGCGGGCCAGGACCTGCTGCCGGCGGGCGCGGCCCACGAGGCGCTCGGGCACCACGGTGCGGTGCTCGGGCAGGTAGTGCGCCAGGTTCGCGCGGATCGTCCGGTCCAGGTCCAGGTCCCGCAGCTTCGGGCGGCGGGTGCGGGAGGAGCGGTCCAGCGCCCCGCCGACCGCGGAGCGGGTCCGCTGGGCGACGCGCCGCTCCACCTCCGCCACCACCGCACCCACCACCTGCCGGGCCGTGGCGCGGGTCCGCTCCGGCAGCACCCCGTTCAGCGACAGCAGGGTGCCGACGAGGCCCACGTCCGGCTGCACCGAGGCCAGCAGCTCCGGCTCCAGCAGCAGGCGCGTCAGGTCCAGGCGCTCCACGGCGTCGCGCTGCACCACCTGCACGACGCTGCTGGGGAAG
>NZ_BAABIL010000534.1:0-4282 GCF_039542765.1 Kineococcus glutinatus | reverse complement strand
CCACCGGTCCGGGGCGGGGACCGGACGCCGGGCCCGGCTCGCGCGACTCCCGCCCTACCCCCAGGCGCGCCCCTGCTGCAGCAACCCCAGCAGGCCCGACAGCAGCCGCAGCGCCTGCACGCTGCGCACGTCCGCCGCGGCCAGCTGCGGGGAGCACACCAGCACCGCCACCGCCTGCGCCCGCGACAGCGCCACGTTGAGCCGGTTGCGCGAGAGCAGGAACTCCAGCCCCCGCGGCAGGTCGCCCGCCGAGGACGACGTCATCGTCGCCACCACCACGGGCGCCTCCTGCCCCTGGAAGCGGTCGACGGTGCCCACCCGGGCCTCACCCAACCCGGCGGCGGCCAGCTGCTGCTGCACCAGCCGCACCTGCACGTTGTAGGGCGCCACGACCAGCACGTCGGCGGCGGTCAGCGCCCGCGACCGGGAGCCGTCCCGCCAGGTGCGGCCCACCAGCCCGGCGACGACGTCGACGACCGCCGCGGCCTCCTCCACCGAGGACGTCGTGCGCCCGGAGTGCTCCACGCGCAGCACGTGCAGGCCCGGTTCGACGCCGTCCACGGACCGGGCCGCGGCGGACCCGTGCGAGTGCAGCAGCCCGGCGTAGGACAGCTGCGACACCGGCGCGCACACCGCCGGGTGCATCCGGCGGGAGACGTCGAGGAAGTAGCCCAGCTCGGCGGGCACGGTGTCGGCGTCGCCGATGAGGTGCCCCAGCGCGGAGGCGTCCGCCCCGTGCGGGTGGGTGCCCTGCACGACCTGCGGCAGCTGCTGCGGATCGCCCAGCAGCACCAGGTTGCGCGCCGCGCCGGACACGGCGAGGGCGTCGGCGAGGGCGAACTGCCCGGCCTCGTCGACGATCAGGACGTCCACCGGGTCCGCCCGCAGCTCCGCGGCGGAGAAGTTCCACGCCGTGCCCCCGACCAGGTGCCCGCCGGGGTGCTCGGCGCGGAAGCGCACCAGGGCCTTGAGGTCCTTGGGCTGCTCCCACGGCACGTCGTCCAGCGGCTTGCCCTGCGGTTTCTTCGCGGCCGGGACCTCCGTGCCCGCGCGCTGCCCGGCCTCGGCGGCGGCGGCCAGCACGTTCTCCACCGCGCGGTGGCTGGTGGAGGTCACGCCCACGGTGCGGCCGCGGTCCACCAGGTGGCGCACCAGCTCGCCCGCCAGGTACGTCTTGCCCGCCCCGGGCGGCCCCTGCACCGCGAGGGTGGAGGAATCCAGGGCGTCGACGGCGGCGATGACCGCGCGGACGAGGTCCCCGCCGTGCTCGGCGGCGCCCGGCAGCGCCCCGCCACCCACCAGCCGCGGCGGGGTGCGGCGCAGCAGGTCCACGCCGCACGTGCGCGGCAGCCGCGGCAGCGCGTCGGCGGCACGGCGGGCGAGGTCCTCCACCGCCGCGTCCTTGGGCCTGGGTTTCACCGGGTCCCCCGGCAGCACCGCCACGGGCAGGGCGGCGGCGCCGTCGAAGGCGTCGGGCTTCACCGACTCCAGCAGCTCCAGGTCCGCACCGGAGACCGACACCACCGTCGCGCCGCGGGTGCGGGTGGCGCCGCCGTCGGCGTACAGCAGCCGCACGGACTGGTCGGGGGCGAAGGGGTGCGGGCGCTCGGGGTTGCAGCGCGCACGCAGCACCCGCTTGTGGTTGCGCACGCGTCCTGCCGGCTCCTGCCACGGCTCGGCGCGCCAGGACACCGGCACCGCGCAGGTGGCGTCCGTCTCCAGGTCCGACAGCGGCTGCTCCACCCGGCGGAAGTAGTCCCACCACACCGGGTCCATCTCGCGGCGGTGGTAGCCCGCCGCCGCCGCCAGCACCGCCCGCGCCCGCGCGTCGGCGTCCCAGCCGTCCTCGTCGTCGGGCAGCCCGGCCAGCAGCGGCCCGGTGATCGCCGCCAGCGCCGCCGCCTGCTCCTCCCGGGCCAGGCGCCGCTCCTCCATCGCCGCCAGCTCCTCGGCGTCCGGCTCCACCGGCGGGGCACCGGCGATGCCGTGCTCCTCCCGCAGCCGGTGCAGCCAGCGGAACAACCGGTGGGTGGAGACGCAGTCGTCCTCGTTGTACGCGGCGATGTCGTCGAGGGCGGCCTTGGCGGCGGTGTCGTCGCCGCGGCCGCGGGCGGTGACGAACCTCTCGTACACCTCGATGGAGCCGGCCGCCGTCTTGACCTCCCCGCTGCGCGCTGCCGGCATGTACAGCGGCTCCAGGTACTTGATCGAGTACGAGCGCTGCGACACCCGCAACCCCTTGCGCACCACCGCGTACAGGTCGACGAACGCCCGCGTCCGCAGCAGCTCGGCGACCTCGTCCTCCCGGGTGCCGTGCTGCGCGGCGAGCCTCTTCAGCGCCGTCGTCTCGTAGGGGGCGTAGTGGTAGACGTGCGCGCCGGGGTGGGCGGCCCGCCGCGCCACCGCGAAGTCCACGAACTCCTCGAACGCGCGCTTCTCCTCGCCGCGGTTGTGCGCCCAGAACGCCACGAACCGCTCCGCGGGCCCGGGCAGCGGCAGCTCGTCCGCACCGGGCCAGCCGCCCTCCAGCACCACCGCGCCGAACAGGTACTCCAGCCCCGCCCCGTGCAGCGCGTACGGGTCGCCCTCCATGTCGAAGAACACGTCCCCGGGGTCCGGGTCGGGCAGCGCCGCCAGCGCCGCCGGGTCCACGACCTCGGCCACCACCTGGCCCGTCGGCTCCTCCGGGGTGCGGGTGGCGTCCTGGCGCACCTGCAGCGCCGCCTGCAGCCGCAGCGACGTCCACGTGCCCTGCGACATCTCCGTCGGCCGCGCCCCCGGGTCCGCGGCGGCCAGCGCGTCGATCGTGCCGAAGCCGGCCGCGACGAGCACCCGGCGCTGGTCCGAGCGCAGCCCCGCCACCAGGGACAGGTCCCGGTCCGCCTCCCGGCCCTGCTCGCAGGCGGACTCGAAGGCGCAGCCCGTGCACGCCGGGCGCTCCTCGCCCCACGCCCGGTCCGGCAGCACCGCGCCCGCCGCGATCCGCTCCTGCAGCCGGTGGCGCAGGTCGGTGACGACGGCCGTGAAGTCCGCCACCCGCAGCTGCTCGCGGGTGCCGTCGCCCAGCAGCAGGTGCATGTGCTCGACCACCGCGCCCGTGGTGGCCGCCAGCGCCTGCGCGTAGGCGGTGAGCTGCACGACCGCGGCGGGCCGGGCGGTGCGGGCCAGCTTGGTGTCCCACGGTTCGTAGCGCGCCGGGGCCCCCGGCCGGCGGGCCCCGGTGCGCGGGTCGAAGGCGGTGTTCACCAGGAAGTCGGCGCGCCCGGCGAGGAGCCCCGCCCCGGCCGCGTCGAGCAGCACCCCCTGGTGGACCACGGGCACGCCGCGCTCCAGGGCCGCGCGGGTGGTGGCCGCGGCGGCCAGCAGCGCCTGGCGGGTGGGCGCCGGCTGCTCCACGACGAGCACCCCCTCGGGTCCGAACACCCGCCGGAACCCCTCCAGCACGGCGCGCTCGTGCTCCAGGCCGTGCTGCACCACGAGGGGGTCGGGGGTGTCGCTGGGCTCGGGGGCGCCGGGCAGCCCGACGGCCAGGGCGTGCCGCAGGGCGCTGCGGTGCCCGCACTCCAGCAGGTCGACGAGGTCCGTCGGGGAGACGACGGTGCCGTCGGCCAGGTGGAGCACGCGGAACCTCCGGGGATCGGCGGTGGGGACGGGGCTGGTCCGGGGCTGGTCCGGGGCGGTGCCCGACCAGTGTGCGCGGCCGGCACCCCCGCACCGCGCCATCCACGGCATCGGCGCGCCGCGCCGGGTGGTGGAGGGCTGTGCACGCCCCGGTGCCGACCCGCCCCCCGCCCGGCTCAGCCCGCCCGGCTCAGCTCGCCCGGCCGGCGGCGTGCACGGCGACCTCGGTGGCCTTCACCACGAAGCGCACCGCCGAGCCCGGGGCCAGGTCCAGGTCCGCGACCGCCGCCGCGGTGACGTCCGCGGCCAGCCCCGAGGGCAGGTGCCCCGCCCGCGCCGCCCGCACCCGCACCAGCGGCCCGCGCGGCTCCAGCTCCGCGACCACCACGGCCAGGGCGTTGCGCGGGCTGCCCCCCGGCGCACCCCGGTGCACGGCCACCGCCGCCGGCGCGAACACCGCCACCGCGTCCTCCCCGGGCTCGCAGCCGCCGTCGCGCAACCCCACCAGCAGCGAGCCGTCGGCGCAGCGCAACCCCTCCGGCGCCGCGGTGCCCGGCACCAGGTTCAGCCCCGCCGCGCGGGCCGCGAACGCGCTGCGCGGGCGCACCAGCACGTCCCGGGCCGGTCCCTCCTCCACCACCCGGCCCGCCTCCACGACGAC
>NZ_BAABIL010000533.1:0-647 GCF_039542765.1 Kineococcus glutinatus | reverse complement strand
GCGGCCCGCCACGCGGTCCGGCTGCGCCGCGGGGCGGCGGGCGGCCGCGGAGGGCCGGCGGAGCCGCCACCGCAGGGCGGTCCCGGCCGGCCGCGGTCGGCTCCGTAGGGTTCACGGCGTGGACGACCCGCTCACCGCTCTCGCCGACCGCACCTTCGACGCCGTCCTCTTCGACATGGACGGCACGCTCGTCGACTCCACGACCGCCATCGTGCGCTGCTGGACCCGCTGGGCGCAGGAGCACGGCGTGAGCGGTGAGCAGCTGGCGGCCGCCCACGGGCACGGCCGCCCCGCCGCGGAGATCGTCGCGGAGCTGCTGCCGCCGGAGCGGGTGGCGGCCGGGGCCGCGCGCATCACGGAGCTGGAGGTCGCCGACGTCACGGGCGTGGTCCGGCTGCCCGGGGCCGTGGAGCTGCTGGCGCAGCTGCCGCGCCCGCGCTGGGCGGTCGTCACCTCCTGCACGGTGCCGCTGGCGCTGGCCCGCGCCGGCGCGGCCGGGCTGCCCGAGCCGGGGGCGTGGGTGACGTTCGACGACGTCGAGCGCGGCAAGCCCGACCCGGCGCCCTACCTGCTGGGAGCCGAGCGCCTGGGGGTCGACCCGCGCCGCTGCCTCGTCGTGGAGGACGCCCCGGCCGGGCTGGTGTCCG
>NZ_BAABIL010000532.1:0-3390 GCF_039542765.1 Kineococcus glutinatus | reverse complement strand
CAGGCCCCCTCGGCCCCCGGCGGGGGCGCGACGGCGTCCCGCAGCAGGCGCAGGCGGATGTCGCGGGCCGCGCGCATGTGGTCCGCCGCGGTCCGCCGGGCGCGCTCCTCGTCGTGCTCGGCGACGGCGCGCAGCAGCGCGGCGTGCTCGGCCAGCGCCTCCTCCCAGCGCCCGGGCACCGACAGGGTCGAGTGCGGGGAGTGGACCTGGTGCACCGTCAGGCGCTGCAGCAGGTCCAGCAGGACGGGGTTGTGGGCCGCCCGCCACAGCGCGGCGTGGAACTCCATGTTGGTCCGGGTGCGGGTGGCGTCGTCGGGCTCGACGAGCGCGCGGTCGCGGGCCAGCAGCCGCTCCAGCTCCAGGACGTCGCCGATCCGCGCGAGGCGCGCGGCCTGGGCGGCCGCCTCGGCCTCCAGCAGCACCCGGGCGTCGTAGACCTGCACGACCTCACCGGGGGTGACGACGCGCACCTGCAGGCCGCGGGCGCCGGGTTCGAGGAGCCGGTCGTGCGCCAGGCGCCGCAGGGCCTCCCGCACCGGGGTGCGGGACACCCCGAACTCCTCGGCGAGGGAGACCTCCAGGACCCGGCTGCCCGCGGGTCGCGCGCCGCTGAGCACCTGCGCGCGCACCCGCGCGTAGATGGTGTCGGCGTCGACCCTCGTCCTGGGGCCGTCGGTGCGCGGCGCGTTCATCGTCAGGCCATGCTGCCAGCCCTGCGGCCGAACACCGCGCCGGAGGTGAGCCCGGTGCCGCCGGGGTAGTTGCCGCTGAACAGCCCGCCGAGCATCTCCCCGCACACGAACAGCCCCGGCAGGGGGCGGCCCGCCCCGTCGAGGACGCGCGCGGAGGTGTCCGCGCGCAGCCCGCCGAAGGTGAAGGTGATGCCGCAGGTGACGGGGAAGGCGTAGAAGGGCGGCGTGCGCAGCTCCAGCGCCCAGTTGGACTTCGGCGGCGACACCGCGGCCGAGCGGCCGTCCTTGACGGCGGCGTCGAACGGCACGTCGGTGCGGACGGCGGCGTTGAACCCCGCGACGGTCCGCTCCAGCCCCGCCGGGTCGATGCCGGCGGCCGCGGCCAGCTCGGCCAGGGTGTCCGCGACGTGCACGGAGGTGCCCGGGGCGTCGTACTCCTCCCGGCGCAGCATGGGCCGCGTCGTGGCGTCGAACACCTGGAAGGCCAGGCCGTCGGGCTGGCGCAGGATCTCCGCGCCGTACCTGGCGTAGGTGTAGTTGCGGAAGTCGGCACCCTCGTCGACGAACCGCTCCCCCGCCCGGTTGACGACGATGCCGAGCGGGTAGCCGCCGCGGGTGAGCTGGTTGGTGAGCTCCCGGTCGCTCTCGTTGCCGGGGCGGGCGTCCCAGGCGACGCTGTGGCAGGAGGTCCAGTCGCCGCCGCGGGCCGCGCCCGCCGCCAGCGCCGCGTCCAGCATGTCGCCGGTGTTGAGGGCGGTGCCGCGGACCTTGGCGCGCTCCCACCCGTCCCCGAGGTGCTCGCGTCGGGCGCGGGCGTCGGCCTCGAAACCCCCGGCGGCGAGGACGACGGACTCCGCGCGCACGACGGCGTCCCCGGTGTCGCCGGAGAACTCCACACCGGTGACGCGCCCGTCCTCCACGAGGAGGCGGCGGCCGCGGGCGCCGTGGCGCACCCGGACCCCCGCGGCGCGCGCGGCGGCGGTGTGCTGCTGGACGAGGCCCTTGCCGCCGCCGGTGCTGCCCACGGCCAGCCCGCCCCAGAAGACGTGGCGCCCCTGCGCGTCGGGGTAGGCCTGCCGCTCGTACATCAGCCGGAACCGCAGCCCGTGGCCGTGCAGCCAGCGCAGGGCGTCCTGGCTGTCCTCGACGAGGACGCGGGTGAGGTCGGGGTCGCAGCGCCCGCCGGTGACCTTGACCATGTCGGCGGTGAACGCCTCGCGCGGGTAGGGCGGCAGCGTGGTGGTGGCGAGGCGCTCGTCGTCGTCGAGGAGGTCGGCGACGCCGTCGTCGCCGTCGAGACCGCCGTGCGCGATGCGGAACGCCCCGGCCGTGTAGTAGCTGTTGCCGCCCGATTCCCCGGGGGCCCCCTTCTCCAGGAGCAGCACCTCCCGGCCCCGCTCGGCGGCGGCCAGCGCGGCGCTGAACCCCGCGTTGCCCCCTCCGACCACCACCACGTCCACCGCGTCGTCCACCTGAACCATGCCGCCTCCCCTTGTCCACAATGACTCCTGCAATGTATACATCTGTCGACAGAGTTGTCGACAGGCGGACCGGGGATGATCGACGTGACGCAGTCCCGCACCCTCAGCAGACGCGACCTCCTGCCGGCCGCGGCCGCCGTCGCCGCCACCGCCCTGGTGGTGGTCACCGCCCCGGGCGACACCACCAGGGCCTCGGCCGCCCTGGCCGACGGCGACCAGCTGCGCATCATGGCGCCGGCCAGCCCCGGCGGCGGCTGGGACCAGACCTCCCGCGCCATGCAGCAGGCGCTGCGCGAGGTCGTCGGCCGCAGCGAGGTCTACAACGTCGGCGGCGCCGGCGGCACCATCGGCCTCAGCCAGTTCGTGCGCCACGACGGCGACCCCAGCGAGCTCATGACGTTCGGCCTCATCATGGTCGGGGCCGTCGAGGCCAACGACGCACCCGTCGGGCTCGACCGCGTCACCCCGCTGGCCCGGCTGACCACCGACGAGGAGGTCGTCGTCGTCCCGGACGGCTCACCGCTGCGCACCGTCGACGACCTCGCCGCCGCGATGCGCGCGGACCTGGGATCGGTGTCGGTGGCGGGCGGGTCCGCCGGCGGCGTGGAGCAGATCCTCGCCGGCCTGCTCGCGCAGAGCGTCGGCGTCGACCCCGCGGGCGTGAACTACATCGCCCACTCCGGCGGCGGCGAGGCCCTCACGACCGTCCTGTCCGGGCGGGCCACCGCCGCGATCTCCGGCGTCTCGGAGATCCTCGCGCAGATCGAGGCCGGCACCGTCCGGCCGCTGGCCGTGGCGAGCGAGGAACGGGTGCCGGCCCTGGCCGACGTGCCCACGCTGCGCGAGAGCGGCCTGGACGTCGTGCTGTCCAACTGGCGCGGCGTGGCGGCACCGGGCGGGATCGCGCCGGCCGAGCAGCGGGCGCTGGAGGACCTGCTGGCCGAGATGGTGCGGACACCGACGTGGCGGGAGATCCTGCGCGAGCGCGGCTGGGGCGACGCCTTCCTCGCCGGCGAGGAGTTCCGCGGTTTCGTCGACGCCGAGCAGCGCCGCGTCGCCGACGTGCTCGCCGCGATCGGGCTGGGGTGAGCGCCGTGACCGTCCCGGAGGACCACGAGATCACGAAGGACCACGAGGCCGCAGCGGTCCACGAGCCCGGCGACCGCGAGCGCACCGAGCGGACCGCCACGGTCGTCTTCGGCCTGGTGCTGCTCGTG
>NZ_BAABIL010000531.1:0-1750 GCF_039542765.1 Kineococcus glutinatus | reverse complement strand
CGGCCGGACCGCGTCCGCCAGCCGGGGCGGCGCGACGAGCGGCCGGCGCGGCACCCCGGCCATCGGCTGCTCCCGCGGGCGCAGCGGCCCGACGGGCCCCCCGAGGGCCTGCAGCCGCAGCAGCAGGTCCTCCGACGGCGCGGGCCCCTCCAGCGAGGCCAGCCGCGCCTTGACCAGGCGCTCGGCCTCCACCTCCGCGGTGCAGTCCGCGCAGCGGTGCACGTGCTCCCCGGCGCGGGCGGCGACGTCCGCCTGCAGCCGGCCGTCGACGAGCGCCGTGACCCGCGCGCCCAGGTGGGCTCCCCCGCCCCCGGTCACCACGGCCGCTCCCCCGTGGTCGCCGGGGCCTGCCGCGGCGCGCGGTGCGCCAGCGCCTGGCGCAGCTGCGCGCGCCCGCGGTGGATCCGGGAGCGGACCGTGCCGAGCTTCACGCCGAGGGTCGCGGCGATCTCCTCGTAGCTGAGGCCCTCGATGTCGCAGAGCACCACCGCGGCGCGGAAGTCCGGGGGCAGGGAGTCCAGCGCCGTCTGCACGTCGTCGTCGAGGTTGCGGTGCTCGTAGGCGCGCTCCGGGCCCGGCTCGGCGCTGGGCAGCCGCTCGGCGGAGTCGTCCGCCAGCGCGTCGAAGCGGATGCGCTGCTTGCGCCGCACCTGGTCCAGGAAGAGGTTCGTCGTGATGCGGTGCAGCCAGCCCTCGAACGTGCCCGGCGCGTAGCTCGACAGCGACCGGAAGACGCGCACGAAGACCTCCTGGGTGAGGTCCTCCGCGTCGTGGCGGTTGCCCGTCAGGCGGTAGGCGAGGCGGTACACCCGCGCGGAGTGGTCGCGCACGACCTCCTCCCACGTGGGGGGCACCCACGCCTCGGCGACCGGCTGCGCCGGGGCGGCGGCGTCGGCGGTCTCGGCGGACTCCGCCGCCACCACGCCCGGCCCGTCGGTGGGCACACCGCGTTCGCGCACCGCTCTCCTCCCGGGGACGGCGGGGAAGGGCACCGCGAACGGCACCGCCAACGAACCCATGGTGACCTACGTCCTCTCCGGAGACGAACCGGCCCGCGACCGCTGCCCCGGGCTCCTGGTCGAGTCAACGCCGGCGCGCTGGGAGCAGTTCCCGCGGCGGCTGTGGACTCGCTGGGATCACCACCCCGCCACCCAGCGGCTAAGGTGCGTCGCGTGGTGTTCCCGAGCAGCGCCAAGCAGCCCGCCAGCTGGGCCTACGCGGAGGGCTTCGTGCCCGAGGACGAGGTGCTGCAGCGCGCCCGCGCGCGCGCCGACGACCTGGGCTGCACACCCGTCCACCCCGGCGTGGGGGCGCTGCTGTCCGTGCTCGCCGCCGCCGTGCGGCCCCGCACCGCCGTCGAGGTCGGCACCGGCGCCGGCGTCTCCACCCTCTACCTGCTGCGCGGCATGCCCGAGGACGGGGTGCTCACCAGCATCGACGTGGAGATCGAGCACCAGCGCGCCGCCAGGGAGGCGCTGGCCGAGGCGGGCGTCCGCAGCGGCCGCGTGCGCATGATCCCCGGCCTGGCCCTCGACGTGCTGCCCCGCCTGACCGATGCCGCCTACGACCTGGTGCTCGTCGACGCCGACAAGACCGAGTACGCCGCCTACGTCGAGCAGGCCCTGCGCCTGCTGCGGCCGGGCGGCCTGCTGGCGGTGGACAACGCGCTGTGGAAGGGCCGCGTCGCCGACCCCGCCCAGCGCGACGAGCACACCATCGCCATCCGCGCGATGGCGCAGGCGGTGCTCGA
>NZ_BAABIL010000530.1:0-1115 GCF_039542765.1 Kineococcus glutinatus | reverse complement strand
ACGTCCTCGTCGGCCAGGCCCTCGACGTGGCGCAGCACGAGCACGGCGCGCTGGCGGGTGGGCAGCCGGCGCAGCGCCGCCAGCAGCTCGTCGTGCTGCTCGTCGTACGGCTCGTCATGCTGCGGGGGCCCGTCGGCGTCCGGCTCCGCGCCGTCGTCCGTCCCGCCCGCCGACCCGCCTCCCCCGTGGTCCTCCCCGCGGTCCTCCCCGTCGTCCCCCGAGCCGGCCGGCGGGCGGCGGAACGGGCCGGCGCGGAACGGGCGCCGCCGGGACGTGCAGGCCGCCACGAGCAGCCGGTCCACCGCGAGCCGCGGGTCCTCCTCCGCGCACAGCCGCTCCCAGCGCGGCGCCACCCGCGCCAGCACCCCGGCCACGACGTCCACCGCGGCGGCCGGGTCGGGCAGCAGGGTCCGCGCCACCGCCAGCAGCGCCGCCCCGCGCTGCTCCGCGAACTCCTCCAGCCCCGGCGGCACCCGTCGCGGCTCCCGTGGCGGCACCGGCCTCACCAGCTCTGCTCGGCGGCGACGGCCTGGGCGAGCGCCTGGCGGGCCGCGGTGCGGGTCACCTGCAGGCAGCGGTTCCAGCTGCCGCGCACGGTCAGGTGCAGCTCCACGACGACCGGGCCCCGCCGCAGCACGACGGCCGAGACGAAGGAGTCGAAGCGCGGCGCCAGCCGCACGTAGCCGGCGATCACGTCGCCCGGCGGGTAGGCGTGGACCTCGTCGAAGCCCCAGGGCGCGGCCCCCTCCGGCTGGTCCAGGCACCGCGTGGCCGAGCCGGCGACGGCGGCGTAGTACTGCGCGGCCCCGTCGCCGTCGAACACGCGGACCCGCTCCCGCATCCGCTCCACCGGCCGCACCTCGTCGGGCGCGTCCTGCATGGGCGAGGCCACCCACTCCTGCTCGAACCCGCTGCGCAGGGGGTCGGCGGTGGGGACGGCCTCGTCCCCGCACAGCCCGCCGGCGACCGGGGCCCCGGCCGCCTGGGTGGCGGCGCCCCCGGTGGCGGCGGCCCCCGGCAGCAGCACGGCGACCTGGCGGGTCGGCAGCAGCGGCCAGCCCTCCGCCTCCGGCGGCGCCCCGGCCGGGGGCGGGAACGGACCCACCGGGGCGGTG
>NZ_BAABIL010000529.1:0-6367 GCF_039542765.1 Kineococcus glutinatus | reverse complement strand
GGCCAGCCCGGTCACGACGGCGCTGGTCGCGTCGGCCGGCACGTCGACGACGAGGGCCGGGGCGTCGGCACCGGCGGCGTAGGCGCGCACCGCGTACCCGGTCAGCGGGGAGTCGCCGTCGGCCGGTGCGCTCCAGGAGACGGTGGCCGAGGCGTTGCCCGCGGTCGCGGTGACGCCGGCGGGGGCCGCCGGCGCGGTGGCGGCCGTCTCGACACCCGCGTAACCGCCGCCGGGGGTGGCGGGCACGGCCACGACGGTGTCGCCCGCCGCGGCGGCGAACCAGCCGGACAGCGAGCCACCCCAGGCGGACAGCGCCCCGGTCCGGTCGCCGGTCGTGGCCGGCACCGTCAGGGGCACGCTCGTGCCGGCCGGGCCGGAGACGTGCACGCCGTCGGCGTCGAGGTAGGCGCTCACCGCCGCGGAGGAGTCCTGCCAGCCGGACATCCGGTCCAGCACCTCGCCCTGCTCGCGCAGGCCCAGCTGGACGAGCGGCGCGTCGCCGGTGTGGGTGGCGCGGTAGCCGTCGAGGACGCCCTGCACGACGGGGTAGAGCAGCCCGTCCTCGGCCAGGTTGGACTGGTGGGCGTAGAAGGGGCGCGGGTCGTTGGCCAGGACGTGCTCCAGCGCGTTGCGCACCTCCAGCGGCTGCAGGTAGGACTCGAAGCTGGCCTTCGCCTCCGCGTCGGTGCCCGCCGCCAGCGGGGTGATGCAGGTGCTGGCGGGGTTGTCCTCGCAGATCCCGCCACCGCCGTCCGCCGCGGACGCGTAGTACCAGTTGTACTCGTCGATCTGCTCGCGGTACGTCGCGGTGTTGTAGTAGATGTTCATCGGGTAGCGCGGCACGGTGGTGGCCGCACCGACGGCGCGGCCGTCCGGCTCCCGGGAGGCGTCGGAGGCGATGCGGGTGACGCCCGCGGCGGCGAGCGCCGGCGCGAGGAACGGGTTGTCCGCCGGCTGCTGCGGGCTGGTGCGCAGGCCGGAGTGCTCACCGGTGACGAGTTCGCGGGCGTCGAAGCCGGGCAGGGCGTTGGCCCGGGCCCAGTCGACGTTCTGCTGCAGCTGGGAGGTGATGAACTCCTGCGACGCCCAGTAGGTGCCGCCGCCGGCCTGCGCCGCGACGTCGGCGTCCTGCCGCGGGGTCTCGGTGTCGCTGGTCGCGCAGTGCCACGTCCGCCCCGCCACCGTCGGCGCGATCTGGATGCAGCCGAGGTAGGGGTGGGAGTAGGTGTGGTTCACCCACGGGAACTGCGCCTTGTTCGCGAGGAACGCGTCCGTCAGCGGGTCCGAGCCACCGTTGTCCGCCTTCCACGCCACGCTGCCGCCACCGTTGAAGACCATGGTGAGGCGGAAGTCGTTGGCCTGCTGCCAGTCCACGAGACGGGTCACGTCGGTGGCGGTCATGCGGACGTCGGTGGTGGTGACGGCCGGGTCGACGCAGTCGTCACCGGGCGTGCAGTTGCCGGACGTGCTCCAGCGGCTGTCGGCCAGGAACACGTCGTCGACCTGGACGTCGAAGTAGGCGCGCTGGTGGCCGAGGTGGATGCCGCGGGTCATCCAGTTCACCAGGCCTGGCGCGATGGTGCCGAACCACTGCATGGAGTCGTTGGAGGCGGCGGAGAGGGAGAGCTCCTCGCGGCCGTCGTGCTCGTGCTCCCAGGCGATCATGCCGGTGGTGCCGCCGCTCGTGGCGGTGATGAACGGGGTCGTGGTCTCCCCCGCGGGCAGCTCGGGGTCGACCTGCGCGAGGTAGCCGTACACCTCGGTGGCCGCCGCGAAGTCGTCGATCGGCAGGGATCCGCTGAGCGCGGAGAACCCGTCCGCCCGCGCCTGTGCCGTCACGGTGCCCGCTGCCCCGTCGAGGACCCCGGCCGTCAGGGCGCTGGCACCGGAACCGGCTCCCGGCCACACGTAGGCGTTCAGCTGGCGGACGCCGTGGGCGCGTTCGTACCCGGTCAGCGCGGTGAGCTCGGCGTCGCCCATGCCGGCCGGCCGGGCGTTCGGCATGACGACGGCCTGGAAGCGGGCGGTGCCGGAGGCGGCGTCGACGAGGAACGCGTCGTCGATCGTGGGACGCCCGGCGTCGGTGAGGTCGACGACCGTGTGCGGCACCCCTTCGCGCTGGAGTTCCGCGGCGATCGCCGCCGAGGAGGGATCACCACTGGTGACGACGAGAACGCGCAGCGCGATCCTCGCGCCCGCCGCGGAGGCGGGTTCGACCAGACCGGCCAGCGGCACCAGGGCGACCGCGGCCCCTGCGATCGCACGCCGCGCACGGCGTCGCCACCTCGGACGCGCCCGGTTCCCGGCCATTCCTACCTCCAGCTGCTCGTTCGTCTGCACGGCGAGCCTAGGTATCCGCTGGGTGAGCACCGGACCGGATCGGGTGCGGGCCACCCGGGTGGCCCACGTCACGGGGCGTCATCGTCGGTGAAACCCCCCGGACGGGGTGGGCCGGGTGGGGGAACCACCTGCGCCGGGCGCCGGTGCCGGCCCCCGACGGGCAGGGCGGGGGCGCGCCCGGCGGCGCTGCTGCACCCGGGCGACGGAACCTGTGGGAGGTGCGCCGGAGCCACTAGCCTTCACGGGGCGGGCACAGGGTTTCCGCCACGAGCACCACGGGAGCCGGGGTAATGGGACGCTGGTGGCGGCGCAAGGCCGGCGCGGACGACGAGCAGGTCCTGCTGCGTCAGGAGGTCGAGCGGCTGACGCAGGAGAACATGCGGTTGCGCCTGGAGCAGCAGCGGCCGCGGAACCTCAGCGCGGTCGCCGAGCAGCTGCGGGCGGTGGTGGCGCGATCCGGCGAGGACACCGCGGAGGTGGGGTTCCTCGAGGCGCGCGACGAGGCGTACCACGTCATGGCGCAGACCGAGGCGACGCGCCGGGCGATCCTCGGCGTCCTCGACGATCTCGTCGTGTCGGCCGGTCAGCTGCAGCGGCAGCTGACCAGCGGGCTGCCGCTGGCCGAGGTGGACCGCCGCGTGGTCGAGCGCCGGACGGCGTCCTCGGCCGCCGGGCGATGACCGGCGGGCTCGCGCACCCGGGAGGGCAGGACGGCCCGCTGCGCACCGACCTGCGGGTCCTGCTGCTGGCCGGGCGGCCGGACGACCCGACGACGGACGCCTGGGCGGCCGCGCTCGCGCGCACCGGAACGCCGTTCGACGTGCACCCCGCCAGCACCGCCCCGCTGACCGCCGCCGACCTCGTGCACGCCGGGCGGCCGCGGCACGGCCGCTACGGCGCCGTCATCGCGGGCACCGACAGCTCGGCGTTCTGGACGAGCCGGGAGGTGCTCGCCGCGTACCGCCGCCGCTTCGGGGTGCGCCAGCTGCGCGCCTACGAGTTCCCGCGGGCCGAGGACGGCCTGGCCGCTGCCGCCGGGCGCCCCACCGGTGGGACGACCGCCCGCGTCAGCGCCGCCGGGCGCGAGGTCCTCGGCTACCTGCGCGGCACGTTCCCCCTCGCCGAGGGCAGCTACGGATACCCGACGCGGGTGGTGGACCCGGCCCGTTTCACGCCGTTCCTGCTGACCCCGCAGCAGGAGGTCCTCGCGGGCGTGCTGCGCCACGACGGCCTGGAGGACCTGCTCGTCCTCGTCGACCACGACCGCTGGATGCCGCACGGGCTGCTGCTGGCCCGCGGGTTCCTGGGCTGGGTGACCCGCGGGCACCACCTCGGCGCGGACCGGCACCGCTTCTCCTGCCACGTCGACGACGTGTTCATCGCCAACGCCGCCGCGCGGGAGGGCGAGTGGGTCCCGGGGGAGGCGGTGGAGACGGTGCGGATGTCACCGGCGGACGTCGCGGCCGTCGTGGCGTTCCAGCACCGGCGGGGTTTCACGTTCGACCTCGTCTACAACGCGCGGGGCGCGGACGCCGAACGGGACCCGCTGACGGCGTCGCTGCTGGCCGATCGGCGGGAGTTCCGCTGGGTGAACCACACCTGGAGCCACCGCGACCTCGGCCACCTGACCCCGCAGGAGGCGGCGACCGCGGACGGGTGGCAGGTGCAGGGCCGCGACGCCGAGGGCTGGGTGGGTCCGCAGCTGCTGCACGAGGAGATCACCCGCAACCGCGACTGGGGCGTCGCCGCGGGGCTGGACCCCGACCCGGGGGTGCTGGTGACGGGTGCGCACTCCGGCCTGGACAACCCGCACCTGCCGGCCGCGCTGGCGGGCACCGGCACCACCGTGATCGCCACCGACGCCTCCCGCCCCCGGCCGGGGACCGCGATCGGCCCGGCGGTGGCGGTGCCGCGGCACCCCACGAACGTCTACACCCACGTCACCACCTGGGCCGAGCAGCTCGCCGAGCACGCCCGCCACTACCCCGGCGCCGGTGCGCGCGACCGCGAGGAGTTCCTCGCCGCCGAGAGCGCGACCGTGCTGCGGCACGTGCTGACGAACGACCCCTCCCCCACGTTCGCCCACCAGGCCAACCTCACCGCCGAGCGCCCGCTGCTGGACCTCGTCGCGCGGGTCCTCGACGAGCACGCCCGCTGGGTCGGCGACAGCGCGCCGCTGCTCAGCCCGTCGACCGGGGAGGTGGCGGTGGAGCTGCGCCGCCGGCAGCGGTGGCGGCGGGCGCTGGAGGCGGGTCTGGTGCACGCCCACCACGAGGCCTGCGCCCCGGGCCCGGGCACCGTCGTCGTCACCGCCGGCACCGACCTGGAGGTCCCCCTGACGGTGCCCGCCGGCAGCGCGGCGACGGCGGCGGGGCTCGACGCCTACGCCGGGTCGCTGTCGGGCTGGCTGCCGCTGGCCGCCGGCGACGAGCTGCGCGTCACCCTGCCCCGGGCGGCGGCGTGAGCGCCACCACGGGCACCACCACGGGCGCCCCGCCGCGCGTCGTCCTGCTCACCGAGGGCACCTACCCGTTCGTCGTCGGCGGCGTCAGCACCTGGTGCGACCTGCTGATCACCGGGCTGCCCGACGTCGAGTGGCGGGTGTTCGCCCTCACCGCCGGCACCGCCGACGCGCCCGTCTTCGAGCTGCCGCCCAACGCGAGCCTCGCCGGGCACCTGCACCTGTGGGGCTCCACCCGGCCGCCGCGCGGCGTCCGCCGCCGCCCGTTCCGCGCCCGCGCCCCCCGGCGGCCGACGCTGGCGGCGGAACTCGTCGAGGGCCTGCTGGGCTGGTCCTCGGACCCGCTGGCCGTGGTCCCCGCGCTCGTGTGGTGCCGCCGGCACCCCGACCGCGTCCTGGCGATGTTCCGCGACGAGGTCATGTGGGAGCACTACCTGCGCGCGCTCGCGGCGGTCCTCGACGAGCGGCACGAGGAGGTCGGCGCCGTCGCGGAGTTCGACCTCGGCCGGGCGGTGGACCTGTACCAGACCCTGTTCTGGCTGGCGCGGACCGCGGCCGAACCCACCCCCGAGGGCGAGGTCTCCCTCGTGACGGCCGCCGCTTGGTCCAGCCTGCCGGCGGCCGTGGACAAGGCCATCGGCGGGCGGCCGGTCGTGCTGTCCGAGCACGGCGTCTACGTGCGGGAGAGCTACCTCGCGGCGGTGCGCTCCTCCGACCCCGCCGCGGCGCGGTTCGTGAACACCCGCCTGGCCCGGGGCCTGACCCGCCTGGCGTACGCGATCGCCGACGTCGTCTGCCCCGTCACCGAGGCCAACGCACCGTGGGAGGAGGAGCTCGGCGTGTCCCCCGAGCGGATCCTCACCATCCCCAACGGCGTGCCCGCGCCGGGGCGGGTGGAACCCGCCCCGCGCACCCGGACGGTGGTGAGCGTGGGGCGGCTGGACCCGCTGAAGGACGTGCGGACGATGCTGCGGGTGGCGGCGGCGGTGCGCGAGCGGGTCCCGGACGTGACGTTCCTGCACCACGGGCCGGTGCCGCGCGGGCAGGAGGACTACGCGCGCGGCTGCCACGCGCTGCACGCCGAGCTCGGCCTGGGGGACTCGTTCCGGTTCATGGGGGCCACGAAGGACCCGACGGGCGTCATGCGCGCGGCCGACGTCGTGCTCATGACGAGCATCTCGGAGGGGTTTCCCATCTCGGTGCTGGAGGCGCTCTCCCAGGGCCGCCCGGTGGTCACGACCCTCGTCGGCGGGGTGCTCGACGCGATGCGGGGGGCGGGCGTGACCGCGCCCCCCGGCGACGTCCACGCCCTCGCCGACGCGGTGGTGGCCCTGCTCCTGGACCCCGGCCTGGCCGAGCGGCTCGGCGGTCGCGGTCACGAGCGCGTGGGGCGTCTCTTCGGCCGGCAGCGCTGCCTCGACGGCTACCGGGCGGTGCTGGGCGCCGTGGTCGCGGAGTCCCGGGCCGCCGGGCCCCGGGCCGAGGTCCCCGCCGCGGTGGGCGCCCCGCGGTTGCCCGCGCAGTCCCGGGCCGGCTCCGGCGGCCGGACGGCGGTCGCCCCGTGAG